>CAZYAM010000069.1:0-14615 GCA_964645575.1 uncultured Ignavibacteriaceae bacterium | reverse complement strand
TGAAATACAAGACAGATCCTCTAAAGGCCGATACAGATGGAGATGGACTCAGTGACGGCGACGAGATTTCATTGACCAAGACCGATCCATTAAAGGCTGATACTGATGGAGACGGTTACAACGATGGAGAAGAAGTAAAGAATAAGACCAATCCGCTGGATCCGAATGATCCGAAGAAACCGAAACCAGTCGCATTCAAAGCTGAAGTTGGTAAAGCGATTGTTCTTGAAGGTGTTGTATTTAGGACCGGAAGCGCAGTCATTACGGATGTATCGGATGCGATTTTGTCTAATGCAAAGAAGACCTTAGAAGATAATCCAGATATCCATGTACAGATTCAAGGGTTTACAGATGATGTTGGAAGTGAAAGAACCAATCAGAGATTATCGCAGAAACGTGCCAATGCAGTTAGGGTATGGTTGATAAGGAATGGAATTGCACCAAGCCGTATTACTGCAAAAGGATTCGGTGAAAAGAATCCTATTGGTGATAATTCAACACCGGAAGGTCGTCAAAAGAACCGAAGGATCGAGTTCTTTAGGACAAAGTAGTTAACCGGATAAGGAAGTACCTAGATGCCCCTTGCCTCAGGATCAAACCGTGGTAAGGGGCATCTTACATGTTGCTTATTGCCGTGATTGTTTTTATACACTCGTTAAGTAAGGAGGTTTTATGTCGTTCGCTAAAGAATTTAAAGCATTCGCAATGCGCGGTAATGTTGTTGATATGGCAATCGGTATTATCATTGGAACAGCGTTTGGAAAAATTATCAGTTCACTGGTAAACGATATCTTGATGCCTCCGATCGGCGTACTTGTCGGCGGAATGGATTTCAGCAGCCTTAGCCTTGTTGTGAAAGAGGCTGCTGCGGAGCATGCAGAGGTGGTAATTAAATATGGAGTGTTCATTAATTTCCTTATTGATTTTCTAATTGTTGCGTTTGTAATACTCTTGATTATTAAAGCAATGAATCGGTTAGCGAAGAAGTCGGAAGCTGCATCGGAGAAACCGACAATAAAAGAATGTCCGGAATGTTTAATGGCAATTCCAATAAACGCAAAGAAATGCGGGCATTGCACGGCTGTACTAAAATAGTATAACATCGATATCTATTAACATAAGGAGTATTATGAGAAACGAGTTATTGTTGGTGTCATTGATTTCTGTAAGCACAGCTTTAGCTCAGGATTCTATAAGCGTGGTACCGGTATCGGTTGACACATTGTGGAAACACTCTATAATCATCAATGCAAATATTACGCAAATATCATTCACAGATTGGGCGCAGGGTGGTGATAATGCTCTCGCGTATGCTTTATTTTTGGAAGGAAAATCTACATATGCAGCTGAAGTGATTGAGTGGATGAACAGTTATAAGTTCGGGTATGGACAAGCGAGGCTTGGATCGCAAAGTATTCGTAAAACGGATGATAGAATTGATCTGGAAAGCGTCCTGACATATAAGATCGGGACATTCATTAATCCGTTTGCATCTGTTTCCTTGAAGACACAATTTGCAGAAGGCGTTATGTACGATGCGGCAGGTCTTGCTGTGCCGGTTTCCAACTTTTTTGATCCGGCATATATTATGCAAACTGTAGGTATCGGATATCAGTCCACTCCTGAAATTAAAACTCGATTAGGTATAGCTTTGCGTGAAACTATTGCAAATACTTTTGCCGGTACATACTCCGATGATTTAGAGACAACTTCTGAGGTAGAAAAATCGAGAATTGAAGGCGGTGTAGAATCGGTCACAGAAGTAGGCTGGACAATGATGGAAAATGTTATTTTCAATGCCAAATTGGAGATTTTTGCGCCAATAAAGCATCTTGATCGGATGACTGTTCGGAGTGACAATACGCTTTCTGCAAAAGTAAATAAATATCTTTCCATGAACCTGAATGTATATCTGATCAATGATCCTCAGATACAGGCAAGGACCCAGATTAAACAAACTCTTGCATTAGGATTTAGCTACACGCTGATGTGAGGAAAGAATCTCTGATTTTGAATAAAGTCCGAAAGTTTGTTGAGCATTCGGGCTTTTTTGTCCTGATTTTAAAGGGTTTCGTATTGCGATTGAATGCAAATCTGGGTACTATTTTCACAAGCAGCTTTTTAAAACAGTACTAGAAATGGTTAACGAGGCGGGTATCAATGAAGCGTTTTTATATTTTTATACTTTAGAGGAGAGATTTTCCAATAATTGAAAAAGGATTTTTGAAATATTCGTTTTGATTACGCAAAATCTAATTCTTGCAGCTTTAATCGTTTATATAGTAAAAACGAATGCAGGTTTCTCGACCTTAGCATAAATTAAAAGACACAATGGTTTTTAGAATAATAGGAATTAGCATAACAAATTTGATAAAGACAATATTATGGAGGTGCCAATGAAACGGATAATAGTTCTTCTTATACTTCTAATCATTGTTGTATGCGGCAGCGGTATTGTAGGTATTTTTCTTTACAGGAGTATCACAGAGAAGTTCAGGTCAGAGCACATGCTCTCGGTCGATAAAATTGAAAAAATGGGAAAACTCGAGTTGGTTAAAGTAAACATTAAGGATGTTTTAGAACAAACAAGTGAAAGGCCTTTCTATTTACCGAATGCAAAGGCCGTTTTGATTATTTCCGGTGAAGTAATTGCGGGAATTGATCTCGAAAAAGTGCAAAAGAATGATATCGCCGATTCCGGGACAGAGATCACTGTTACATTACCGAAGCCGGAAGTCCTTATGTCTAAAGTCAATCACGAGAAATCGAAAATCTATGATATTGAATGGGGCGGATTTTCTACAGCTAACCTGGTGGATGAAGCATATAAAACTGCCGAAACAACGATTATCGAAGAAGCAAAAAAAACAGGCTATGAAGAAACATGCAAGAATAATGCGAAATCACTTTTAACACCTCTTTTTAGAGAGATATCCGGAAAAGATGTCAATATACTGTTTAAGAATTAACGTTTCTAAGGTTCTAAGCGAAAAGATATGTAATAACAACGCTTTTTATACAAAGCATAATCATATAACTTCCGATCGGTTTTCTTCAACCCTCCGATAATACTTATTGTTGCTCCATTCATCTGAAACTATTCCCGCCGAATCATCGTATATATATTTATGATAAGGTTGTTGTCAAATAACTCTTCGAAAGTTAGCAACGATACATCGTTAACGGCAACCATGGGAACGAAACAGGATGCAATTGAACAGCTTCGTGTGCAGTTCGGAATACTGATACAGGAAGTTACTTCTTATAGACAATTGCTTGAAGATCTTCTAATAAAACAGATCATATCTCCACTGCAGCAGCATAACATTAAAATGCTCGTAAAGGCTAACGGACGGCTGATAGTTGTGCAATCAAATGACATAGATTGGATTGAAGCTTGGGGGGATTATATTCGTCTGCATTGCAATAGTAAGTCATATATTGTTCATCAAAAGATAGGAGACATACAGGCGAAATTGGATCCGAATCGGTTTTTTCGCATCAATAGATCGGCGATTATCAATATAGATCGCATCAAAGAAATGGAACCGATGAATCACGGCGATTATTTGGTTATACTTCAAGATAATACACGATTAAATTTAAGTCGTAATTATCGAAATTGCTTTTCTGCAATGTTCAACTGTTACATCTGAAATATTCAGCTGCCGAATTCTCCCTCTTAACGTTAATTTTATCCTTCTTATATCTTTCTTCGCGCTGTTTATCGAATAAATAAAACTTCTCTAACAAACTGACGTACTAAATTTAAAGAAGAGATCAAGCTTCTGTTAAATGTCCAATAAACTATTTTAGGAGATCGTTATGAAAATATCCATTGTTTTGCTTACGATGCTTATGCTTACAGCGTCGGCCGTGCCTATGATGGCAAAAGAATTCATTGTACCGACCGGTGTTAACATAACATCGATAGAGGACAATCTTTTATTCGGTTTATCGACCAATAATACTGGCGTACAGCGCAGTTGCGCGCTTTTGCTTGGAAAGATACAATCGGATAAAGCAGTTATTCCTTTAATGGCACTCTTCTCTTATTACTCTGATGAAAACCTTCGTATTGCAGCTGCGTGGGCGCTTTGCATGATAGGTGATAGACGCGGTATCGATGCTGTAAAAGCAGCAGCAGAGAATGACGAGTGTTCCAGAGTGCAAGCGATTTGCAGGTTATATTATGAAAATATTAAAAAAGGCGGAAAATTTTCTCTGGCTCAGCCGGAAGAAAAGATTAACAATTAATATTTTATAAATATATCGGAGAATTTTATTTCAAGCTCGCCTTAATCAGGTGGGTTTTTTTATTTATACAATATGTATACATTTATTCGGAGGATTATAAAAAAGGATTAATGAGAGCCTGTAACTTAATACTCAGCTTTTAGTTCTCAGAGTCCATAGCATTTCTATGTTCTATTATCAGTTTAGACATACTGTTACTTACATCCTGCTGTACCTCTTCATAACTTTTTGTACCGGTTAATTTTTCATGTATTGCATTAGAGAGTATAAGTAATGAGTTTATGCCGGAAGATAGGACTTCAAATTGCTGTCGCATTTCTGTAAATGCGCTTTTCAGATGTTGTTGTCCTTCTTGTGAAATAGAGGGATAAAGAGGCATAAAATTTTCTTCAAGACTTAAAGTAAGTGAAGATATAGAATTATTAAGTATATGAGAGAGTGACGTTAGTGTCGAATGAAAAAGATCAAATGTTACGCGGTCGCTTTCTCGATGCCGTTTAGATTCTTCACGAAGTTTTTGATCTTTCCTGAATAGATAGCGTTCATATACGCCATTAATAACAACAGACAGATGATGCAACTCAAGGTGGTCTTTTGGTATGTAGTCATAAGCTCCGAGTTTAAGTGCCTCGACAGCAATCGTTTCTGAACCGACACCGGTAAGCATAATAACCGGTGTCTCGGATTTTTGTTCGTACATCCATTGCAGGACATTTAATCCCGACATTCCCGGCATGCGATAGTCGAGAATTACAACGTCATAATGTGAACGCGAGAGAGCTTCAACCGCGGCTTTTCCCGAGTCGCATACTTCAACTTGATATCCCTGGGAGGAGAGAAATGCAAACGCAGCAAGTCTGAATGATGGTTCATCTTCAGCAATAAGTATTGTTTGTGCCAAGGGCATAATATCCTTTTACAATAAAATGACATTACTAATGTAACAGCAAAAAGTATGATGAACAAATTAGAATGCTCTAATATCAATTAAAATATTTTAAGCAAAAAGACAGTCGAATATGATGGAAATATATATGGGATAGAAAATACCCGAATCCCAAAAATTATTTTTATCTTTTTTAATCTAGTATTGATTTCATTCTCTTCTTAAGTATTGTCAGTTTAGCGTCAAGTTCTTCGACATCCTGCTGGACATCAATTGTTCCCTCAAGTCTGCCGGATATTACACGAGTAAGGTTTAACAGGGATTTAGTGCCGAACGAAATGATTTTATAACTCTCTTTGAGAGTATCATATGCTTTTTCAATATTCGCTTTTGCTTCCGCTGGTAGATTCAATTTGAGTTCTTTCTCAGTATCTTCAAGAACTAGAGCAACTACTGAAAGCGTTGTGTTCAGAAGCTGGGAACTGATCGAAATATAATTGCGTGTCAATTCGGCAGTTGCAGTATTATGCCCTTCTCTTTTGTGAAGATCCTCAAACAGCATTCGTTCCTTTTTAAACAGGTATCGTTCATAAACTCCATTGATAATGATTGGCAGGTGATTAAGGTCGAAGAGATCCTTACGGATATAGTCATAAGCTCCGAGTTTAAGTGCCTCGACAGCAATCGTTTCTGAACCGGCACCTGTAAGCATAATTGTTGGCGTCTCTATTTTTTCCTCGGCCATTTTCTGTAGTACATCTATACCAGACATGCGAGGCATTTTATAATCGAGAATGAGTACATCAAAAGGCTGCCTTTTAAGGGCATTCAATGCATCAATACCTGACTCAACCGAATCCACGTCGTAGCAGTTGGTCGATCGAAGAAAGAGGGCGCAAGATTTATGGAACAGTTCTTCGTCGTCGGCAATAAGAACATGAATTCTTCTTGTCTCCTCAATGCTTTCTTCAAAAGGATTTTGCATGCGGTCTCCTCCTAAAATGGTTCTATTAAAAATGGGTATCGCTTTTAATTATTTGCCAATCCTTTATGGCTGTTCAAACAATATTGTGAATAATTATCCCAACTGGAATATAATAATATATTAAGATTTTTTTATACGCGTTCGTATGACAAGGAAATATTAAATTCTGTTCCTTTATTGATTTCACTGTGTACAGTTATACTTCCTTCATGAAGTTCAATGATCCATTTGACCAGCGCAAGACCAAGACCGGAGCCTCGATGAATTTCGCTTTTCTGTGCATATGTAAAAAATGGTTCGAATATTTTTTTGAGTTTATCCGGTGCAATGCCGAATCCTGTGTCGGCAAATGTTATGACAACATTTTTGTCTGTAATACAATAGCTCAGTCGGATGCGGCTTCCTGAAGGTGTGTTTTTAATAGCGTTGTCCAGTAAGTTGAAAAACACCTGACGTAATAGAATAACGTCAGCTTTCAGGTATACTTCCGGACCTTTTTTTAGGACCACCGTTATATTTTTGGGACGTGTAAGAAAAAGCGCCTCATCATAAAAGTTGTTAAGAAACTGAAAGAGAGATATTGTCTCGAGGTTAAGTGTCAAAGTTCCTGCTTGCATTGTTCCCAGACTAAGCAGATCTTCAATGGTTCTGTTAAGCCGGAGAATTTCATCGTATGCTGACGCAATAATGCTGCGAAGTTCCTTTGTTCTGGAATGTGAGACAAGGGCAGATTCCAATTGATTACGAATGATCGAAAGCGGTGTCCGCAGTTCATGAGTCGCAAATGAAGAAAATTGAAGCGCTTGATTTCTTGATGTATGCAGTCGTTCAACGATCTTAGATACTGTTTGTGTCAATTGGTACACATCTCCTTTGGGCGATTGAGGGGGCTTGAGAAACTCGTTCCCGATTGGCTGTTGAATAAGAACTTGTAGATATTGGTCCAATCGTTGAATCGGCCGGTGAAGTTGAATTATACTCCATATCCCGATTATTGCAAGCAGCATAGTCAATAACGGGAAAAGTATAAGAGGACTTGAATAATTTTCTCTTATGAGGTTCCAATAGGCGGGCATGGGGACGGCGATGTAAACGGTATATTCATCAAATGCTTGTCCGTAAGCCCGATATGCTTCATTATTTAATTTTATGGTTGTTGGCTGTGTAAGCGATATACATCCAAGCGATGAAAAAGAAGAATCAATTGGACCTGTCTTTACATAATAGTTACCTTGAGTGTCGTGAATCTCTATTGATAAATTTTTTTTATCTGAACGGATACGACGAATAATCTCACTTGCTGCCAGCGAAGGCTGAGTATTGTATTCGTTAATAATTATTAAGAGCGCATCGATCTTGCTAACTTCTTGCTGCAGTGTTTGATCTATTTTCTCTGCAGAGGAGGTATGTAAAACAACAAACCAAATAGCAATTGTGAACAATACAATTACAAGGGAAATACCGATAAACAAAAGAATTCCACGAGTATCTTGAAATGAATGATCGCTCATATTCTACGAGTCTTTTAGAATAAAACCTTCGCCGCGAACCGTTTCGATTAATTTCTTCGGAAAATTCTTATCAATGGAATCTCTCAAATAACTGACATAGACATCGACAATATTTGTTCCCATATCATATTTGTATCCCCATACTTGTTCGGCTATTCTGCGTCTAGTAAGAATAGTGTTTTTATTGCGAAGGAAGAATTCTAATAAAGAAAATTCGGTTTGAGAGAGACTGATATTTTTATCACCTCGGCTGACGGTCCGCTTAACCATATCTATACTCAAGTCTTGAGCTTTCAAGATTGCCGTTCGAAGTGTCCCGGATCGCCGGAGTATTGCCTGAATGCGGGCAATCAGTTCGCTGGAATCAAAAGGTTTAGTAAGATAATCATCGGCACCGATTTCTAGTCCGATTACACGGTCTTTAACCGAGTCTCGTGCCGAGATTATTAGGATCGGAGTAAGATATGATTTAGAGCGAATTTCATGAATAACATCAATTCCCGACTTGTTCGGGATATTGAGGTCTAGTACGATAATATGATATTCTTCTGATAGGATACTATTGACGGCGCTCTGCCCGTCATGAACGATATCGACTTCATAGCTTGCTCTTGAGAGTTGGCGCCCAATCACACGGGCCAGCTTACGTTCATCTTCAACTAATAGGATTTTAATTTGCACGTCGCTCTACTCTGTTTCTAATGGAGGAGGAGATGCTTATAAATTCGTTATCTTAATTGAATTCTCTCAAAAAGGATGTCAGAAGTTAGTCAGAAAATGGAGATATGTCAATAGCAGCAAGTGGAATCAAGACACTGCATATTCTTTCATGTTCCTGCTTCTTTCTTGAAGTTACATTCCATTTTATCTACATTAAAATAAATATTGTCGAATGGCATGATGAGACTCGGATATGCCTTATATACATTAGAGAAAGCAAGTGCTACAATTGTAAAATGTGATCTATATTTTGTGTCTATGAAACGAGAAAGAAAACAAGCAGTTATTGAAAAGATAAAGATAAGTAAACCGTACTTCCGCCTGAAAATAATCGTGTTCAGCAGTATTTGTCTGTTTACTATTCTCGCCACAGCATACATTTTGATTCAAAAAGATTTTTTAGGAAAAAAGGACACATCCATCGTTCAAAAAGTTATATCACAGGATTCAACTGCACCCGATCTTTTTGGATGTACGGTGCAGCGTGCGTATGCAATTAATAAGCTCTTCCTTCAAGTCTATAATGCTCAATGGGAAGGTGCAAATGGAGCCATTGGAGACGCATTTCTCTATGCCGCAACCGGCGATGAGAATCTGATGTCTTTGTATGCCAATAAGTACAGACTTCTTGATATGCAGAACGGAACTTGGGTGGACGATCGTGCCTGGATTTGTTTAGCAGAAATGTATTGGTGGAATGTAACCGGAAGAAAGAATATCCAATGGGTGGATGATGCAAAGAACAGATATCTGGAAGCGAGACGCGAAGGACGACTTTCCCATCACGAAGGATTTTGGAGCTGGTACAACTATGCACCGAATATGCAGGGTAACTATAAAATGTTTACGAATAGTAATATGAACCAAATGGTAACTGTTGCATGCTGGCTGTTTGAAGCCACACATGAACAACGATTTTATACAGACGCTATGCTGGTGTGGAACGGCGATACAAAGTATCCGGGAGTGGAGAAGCAGTTTTACCGGGGCGAAGGAAAATGGCAGGGCAATGAAGGACGGGCGGCTTTTGGTAAACAGTTTCCATGGGAAGGAGCAGGCATGTGTGCGATCGGGGCATCGATGTTTCGGATGACCGGCAGGATAAAGTATAAGAAGATTGTTGTTGAAACGGTGCGCCGGATTATGGATCCGGCAAATGGCTGGATCGATTCGATCGATTATTATCAACTGCGAATGGATGGAAACGGGGCTTTCGTTCATTTTATTCTGGATGCGTATCAGATTGCACCCGACCAGTTGCCTGATATTCCTGGTAAAATTGAGAAAATGCTGGAACATGTGTGGACGAACAATCATGGCGGTGCAGCGATAACACTCCATCGCCTCATAGATAATGGTATTCGAAACGGATGGAATCCAAACGGCGGAGAAGATGGATACAAGGTTGATGAAGTAGGAACGGTGCATCCACAATCGCAGGCGGTACGTGCATTTGGCGTATTTGCGTATGTACTAAGCACACAGAAAGATTCACCACAAAAGTAATAGTCCGTTGCTTATAATGGTTGTTTCAAAAAAATAAATTGTCGTTGCTGTTATCGTTCTACCGATTGTCCAAATCTGTTTATGCTTTTTCCTGTCAAACTTCTTAGTGTCAATGGCTGATTAATCTACTATCATTTTTCTTTTTTGGAAGAGAATAAAAGCAGACATCTCTTGACACCGTACCTATAATCCCGTACAATTATACTAATTCAATACGGAAAAATGGAATGACTTCTATTTCTTTCTTCTTCTGGGTTTCTTTATATATCGCGTGTTATACGAGTGACACAACTTCGTCGACAATTTCAGGCAGTCTCGTAAACGAGAATCATACATCCAATGATGTTGTTTTCAAGATAGATTCTCTTTTTCAATTCCGTTCAACAAAGAAAGGATTTAACGGTAATGTACTAATCGCACAGGGAGGAAAAGCTATCTATAAAAACGCATTCGGTTATGCCGATCTGAAAGAGAGAATACCGCTTAACATCGAATCCACCTTTCAACTCGCTTCGATAACTAAACAGTTTACGGCAATGGCAATTATGATGCTGTACGAAGAAGGCCGACTCAACTTTACCGACACACTACAGCGATTCTTTCCAGAATTTCCTTACCACGGTATTACAATACATCAATTGCTTACTCATAGCTCAGGATTGCCGGAATATATGAATTTTGCCAGAAGGTACTGGAATAATAAGAAATGTCTTATGAACAACAATGATGTTATGGATATGCTGATTACTCGTCAACCGGGATTGAATTTTGTCTCTGGTCGCAAATACAAATACAGCAATACAGGATATGCAATTCTTGCCAGTATCATTGAACAGGTATCCGGATTACAGTACCATGTTTTTCTGGAAAAAAAGATTTTTAAACCACTCGGCATGGAAAAGACGTTCATATATAACACTAGGAAAATGTCGAATATCGAATATATGACTTTAGGGTATAAAAACAGCAGACGTCAAGCTGAAGAAGATTATTTAAGCGGTGTGGTCGGAGATAAAGGGATCTATTCCACTGTTGAAGATATATTCAGGTGGGACCAGACTCTATATACCGAAAAACTAGTCAAACAAACAACTCTGCAGGAAGCATTTACACCTTTCAGTTATAATTGGCGTGATGATAATAGCTACGGTTATGGGTGGCGTATTATTATGGCAGACGACAGCAGTAAGATTGTGTACCACGCCGGTTTATGGCGCGGGTATAGCGGTATATTTATTAGAAGAATTCATGATAAGACAACGATTATTGTGTTGTCCAATAAGGCAAACTGGAGTTTTGAAAGTATTGACAAATTTATGGGTATCCTTGATTCGGCAAATCACGGTATCTTTTCTGTCGGCGGCGATTGATTGGGCGAACTATGACTCGTATTTGTTAGAATGATTAATTAATTGCCTTCCAATGATCTCTTTTTTCATTCCATATTTCCAATTCTCTGTATTCATCATTTTCTCGCTCTTGCATTCTCTCAGGAAAACAGACACATTTTTTTTATTGATTTATGATGTTCTTTGATCGTTGAAAAAGGCCAACTTATCGGAAAGAGATTCTTATATGGATAAAAAAGATAGCACACGGCATGGAAAAAGTATGCTTGTTATCGTAGCATCTCTTGTTATTATTGTCTGGGGCATCGTTCAAGCACAAACTATCTTGGTGCTCATGCTTGTCGCTCTGTTTCTTGCTGTTATTGGAGCACCTCCTGTGCTTTGGCTTAAAGAAAAGGGCATTCCATCTTTTCTTGCAGTGCTGGCTGTTCTGGCATGTATGATCGCTATTCTGCTAATGATAGGCGGATTAGTTGGTACATCACTGGCCAGCTTTTCTGACAGCATACCATTTTATCAGCAACGCATTCAGGAAGAAGTCCAAACGTTAAGAGGATTCTTGGCTGATAAAGGATTCGTTATAAATGATAGTGCTGTACTTGAATATTTTAATCTGGGAGCGGTAATGGATTTAACAGCCAGTTTGCTGTCAGGATTAACTTCCACAATTTCCAGCATATTTCTTATTTTACTCACAGTTACATTCATTCTGCTTGAGGTCTCAAGTTATCCCGTTAAACTTCGTGCTATTCTTGATGATCCAAAAGCAGAATTTTCACAGTTCAGAAAATTTTTCGATGATATCAATCGTTATATGCTCATTAAAACCTGTGTCAGCGTAACGACAGGTATACTAATTGGAATCTGGATGTCTATCCTTGGTGTGGATTTTCCTGTCCTCTGGGGCTTTCTGGCTTTCTTGCTTAATTATGTACCAAATCTTGGTGTTGTAATTGCTGCTGTTCCTGCAGTACTTCTCACTATGATTCAATACGGGCTGGGTCAGGCGGCACTCGCAGCGGGGGGTTATGTAGCAGTAAATTTCATAATAGGGACTGTCGTTGAACCGAGACTCGTAGGACGCGGAGTCGGATTATCTACGCTGGTCGTTTTTCTCTCGTTGATCTTTTGGGGCAACCTTCTTGGCCTTATCGGTATGGTGCTCTGTATACCATTTACGATGACGCTGAAATTTGCACTCGAAAGCAATCAGCAGACACGATGGCTTGCAATATTGCTTGGACCGGAAACGCCGGTTGAGAATATTTCTTCTGTGCCGAAAAAAAAGAAAAACACCTCAGTCAGGGATCGAAATGGCAAAGACTAAGGATGAAAGACCCCTTTTAATAAGATGTCCAAATTGCCGGCAAGTACATGAACCCGATTTCAATGAAACCACGCAGCACTATGTATGTCCGCTCTGTGCCGCTGCTGTGGACACTCAGGTTATTATAGAAAAAAAGAAACGCGGATTGAAATAGCATGGGTTCCCAAGATAAACATTTTCCAGCCTTCACACTTTTTAAAGTATCCTACATCATTAATATTCAGAATATGAATTATTTCATATGGATTGACACAAGAAATTCTATTCTTTCACGAAACTAAAACAGCTTATCGCGCAGAAAACATTAAATACGATTGCAGCAAGGAATCAATATGACGGTAAAAGGAATAAAGTTCGGGTGTCGTTGGATACGCATGGAAGAAAAGGAAAGAGTGTTACAATTGTGAATGGTTTAAAGCATAACCCGGTAACAATGGAAGGAATCGCAAGAATGTTGAAACAGCATTGCGGAACCGGAGGAACTGTTAAGGAAGAAAAAATTGAGATACAAGGAGACCAGCGAAATCGTGTCTCAGCTAAGCTGAAAGAATTGAATTATACGGTAGTGAATAAGTAGGGATTGAATAAAATCAACTCCCGCCATGTATATTATATTAGATTTCAGAGCTATAGGCATTAATAGCCATTCAAGCGCATCTTGATTCTCGCCTGCTATTGATATAGATTAATACATATTGACGACTGGATAGATAAGCTTTTTAAATCAATAAGCCGGCGCTTTCGTTAGAAAAAAGTTACAGCAATATTCCATTTATAAACTTTTTTAAGGAGACGATTGTATGATTAAGGAAATTACTGTTCAGAAATTAAACACAAGGGATTTTATCCAAGAAAAGGTTATAGAGATCAAAGGCATTGTGGGAGATGGAATAGCAATCAATGCTCTCTCCGGCGGCGTTGATTCATCAACAGTTACGATGCTGGGACATCGTGCACTGGGGAACCGCCTCCGTACAGTTTTCATACAAAACGGTATTATGCGCGAAGGAGAGCCGGAACAGGTTGTGAGTTTTTTTAAGAAACTTGGTGTAACAGTCGAAGTCATTGATGCACAAAATGAATTCTTTACAGCATTGAAGGGAGTAATAGACCCCGAAGAAAAACGTGAAGCAATCACTCAGACGTTCTATCGAAATGTATTCGGACGTATTGTAAAAGAAAGCGGGGCAAAATACCTTCTTCAAGGAACAATTCTTACGGATGTTGATGAGACAGTCGCAGGAATTAAACGACAGCATAATGTTTTTGAACAGCTTGGAATTGATCCGCAAGAAGCTTTTGGATACCGCATTATTGAACCGCTCATCCAGCTTCGGAAGGATGGAGTAAGGAAACTTGGCAAGGCTCTGGGGCTTCCGATCGCGCTCTTCAAGCGAATTCCTTTTCCCGGTCCGGCACTATCAGCTCGTGTCATAGGCGAGGTGACACCTGAACGAATTGAGACTGTTCGTAAAGCAACAGTCATTATCGAGCGGCTTCTTAAGAAAACAGGCGCTTTTCAATATATGGCGATATTGCATGAAGACCGCGTTACTGGAATGCGCGATAACAAACGCGATTTTGGTCAGCAGATAGAAATCAGATGCTGGGAAAGCGTCGATGCACGCACTGCAAAACCGACCAGACTTCCATTCAAACTCCTCGAGAAACTTGCGAGTGAAATTGTTAAGAAAGTTCCGGAAGTAGTGAGCGTTACATACAATATTACAACGAAGCCTCCATCGACAATTGAAGCGGTTTGATAGTACTTCAACTTTCTGTTTGTCATTATTTACAAGGGTCATTTTTCGCGGCTGTTATAAAGATAGTATGAGTCATAAAATACAATGAGCCATATTGCATTTCAATAAAATATGTCTTATACATCCGATATTGTTAAGATCATTTTATAAAGCAGAAGGAAACAACTATGAAGAAAACAACACTGTTGTTGCTTTTTATCACTTCACTATGCGTATTTTTTTATATAACAAGTGCACAAAAAACTTCTCCAAAGAAAATCAAAGCCAAGAAAGAAAAAGAGTCTTTCCAGAAGCACGATGAGGTCATGAAA
>CAZYAM010000068.1:5180-14669 GCA_964645575.1 uncultured Ignavibacteriaceae bacterium | reverse complement strand
ACTCAAATAGTAATAAGGCGATAGGTTTGACGACAGTTACATTATGAAAAAAAAAACGAAGTCAAGATCTATTTTATTAGAAATGGCTAAGAATTGGGATATCAACGATTTTACAAAATATTCCAATAATTGGCGCAAGATGAAAGAGTAATATTCAAAATAATATAGGAATTTGAACTATTACTCCTTTTAATCACAATATATTGCATATAACAAACAAGTTTTGACACTCAACCAATCACACGGATGACTTCCTGAAGCGTTGTAACGCCTGTCAGTGCTTTACGGACTGCATCCTGCCGAATCGCCTGGAATCCGCAATTGATTGCCTCTTGACGCATCTTTAAAATCGACTCTTTATTGATGATCAAATCACGTAATACAGGACTGATTGTTACAATTTCGCAGATGGCAGAACGGCCTTTATAACCCGTACCGAAGCAGTTCTGACAACCGCGGCCGCGGAAAAGCTTGAGATCGGATGAATCCATCGGCGCACCTACCATCTGAAGTTCATCCGGCGAAAGCTGATATTCTTCCTTGCAATTGGGGCATATCTTTCTGATTAAAAGCTGATATACTATTCCGGTAAGTGAAGACGCGAGCCAGTACGGCGGAATACCAAGATTGTAAAGCCGATGAATAGCACCGATTGCATCATCTGAAAGCATAGTGCTGAGCACCAGATTACCGGTCAGTGCAGCTTCAGCAGCAACAATACCGGTTTCTGCATCACGTATTTCACCAATCATAATAACGTTGGGATTCTGCCGGAGAATTGCCCTGAGTGCATCAATAAAATTAAACGATTTGTCAACCGGCAAGTGCACTTGACTGGCATACGGCAGCCGAAATTCTACAGGATCTTCAACGGTGATAACACTTTTTTCAGGTGTCTGGACATGGTTTACCGCCGCATAAACTGTTGTTGTTTTTCCACTCCCCGAAGGCCCTGTAAATAAAACTAATCCACGCGGACTTCTTAGCATTGTCCGCAGCCTATCGAGATTCTCTTTACCATACCCAAGTTCATCCAGCCGGGTTATCGTTGCTGTTTTTTTCCACAATCGCACTAAACATCGTTCCCCTGAAAGTACAGGAATTATATTAATGCGAAAATCGAACGGCTCATTTCCATATACGGCTGAAAACCGCCCTTCCTGCGGTTTCTTTTTTTCGAATTGATTCAGCGTTGCCCTTGTTTTCAGGATACTGATTACTGGCTCATTCATTTCCGGTGAAAGAGAGACAAGCCTTTTTAACGTTCCTTCATGTCCGAGACGAATCTGTAGCTCGCCTTCTATCGGCTCCAAGTGAATGTCAGTTGCTCCGCTTTGAATTGCGCGCATTAAGATTTCCTCAACGATCTGATCCGCAGTGGGTAATTTTCCTACCCGGAATAATTCTCGAATTTTATCTTTCGAGAGAGATTTTATATCAAGTTGCTCAAGTGCAATTCGCGGTGATGCTTGTCCCTGCTGTCCGGCTGACGGGCGCGGCGGTATGGGTTGTTGTGGTGTGAGAGCCATTGTATTTCTCCAACGAAGTAACGGGTCAATGGTATATTATATTTTCACTCTTCTTCAATAGATCTTTTCTCAATTTCCAATAATTACTATTTGAATGAAGAATATTGCTGCAATTTAACTTGCTTTCTTTAACGCCTCCGCTCCGCTTACAATTTCGAGCAGTTCTTTCGTAATACTCGCTTGCCGTTCTTTGTTGTAAGATAGCGTTAATTCACGGATAAGTTCTTTCGCATTTTCCGTTGCGTTATTCATTGCCGTCATCCGGGCGCCTTCTTCCGATGTGCTGGATTCCAGCAAAATGCGCCATACCTGGAAAACCAGATGCTTTGGCAACAGTACATTAATCATATCACTGATAGACGGTTCGTAAATATAGTCGACCTGAGCAAGCGAGCGAGAATCCTCGTTTTCTTGAATTTGCTCCGGCGGTATCGGTAGAACTTGCTCAACAACAATCCGCTGCTGTATAACCGATTTAAATTCGTTATAGACAACTTCCACTTTATCGTACTCGCCTTTGAGGTACTGATCTACAATCTGCTGAATTATTGTTTGTGCATTACTGAATTGAAGGTTTCCAAAGATACCTGTATATTTTGAATAAATATTATAATTTTTTTTTGAAAAGAAATCAGTCGATTTCTTCCCTACCGTCACAATTCGCACTCCATCGGGTTCCTTTAATAAATGTTGATACTGTGAGTTTATATGATCGATAGCGGCTTTGATGACATTACCGTTAAATGCACCGCACATGCCCCTGTCTCCCGATACAACCGCCAGTAATACGCGTTTCACTTCACGTCCTTTCAGCAAGGGATGAATTGAGAGATCAATCTTGGTTACTAAATGACGAATGAGCTCATTCATTTTACGTGCATACGGACGTGTTGATACAAGTGCGTCTTGAGCGCGGCGGAGTTTTGCCGCGGCGACCATTTTCATCGCTTTTGTAATTTTCTGCGTATTTTTAACGCCGATAACCCGGCGTTGTATTTCTCTTAAAGTTGCCACAGGTTATTTTAATGTTTCTTTAAACTTTTGAACAAATTCTTTTGTAACAGCGTGAAGTTTTGTTTCTGTTTCTTTAGAAAGCTCTTTCGATACGGCGATTGTCTCAAGAACATCTGCGTGTTTCAAGTCCATCATTTCAAGAAATTCCTGCTCAAATCGTTTTACTTCTTCCAACGGCAGCTCGTCCAAATATCCATTTGTACCTGTGAATATACTTATGACCTGTCTTTCAACAGGCATCGGGATATACTGGTCTTGTTTCAGAAGTTCGACAAGATGAGAACCACGGCGCAGTGTCTGCTGAGTGGATTTATCAAGATCAGAACCGAATTTCGAAAAAGCTTCCAGTTCGCGATACTGAGCAAGATCCATTCGTAATCGCCCTGCAACTTGTTTCATTGCTTTGATCTGTGCATTTCCGCCGACACGCGACACCGAAATTCCAACATTGATTGCAGGACGAACGCCTGCATTAAATAGGCCGGGCTCAAGATAAATCTGTCCATCGGTAATGGAAATGACATTGGTCGGTATATATGCAGAAACATCGCTTGCCTGTGTCTCGATAATCGGCAGTGCGGTGAGACTTCCGCCGCCGAGTTTATCATTAAGCTTTGATGCCCGCTCCAACAAACGTGAATGCAGATAGAACACATCTCCGGGATACGCTTCGCGTCCCGGAGGCCGCCGCAAAAGCAGTGACATTTGACGATATGCCTGCGCGTGCTTTGATAAATCATCATAGATCACAAGCGCATGGCGGCTGGAATCGCGGAAAAATTCTCCAAACGTAACGCCTGCATAGGGAGCAATAAACTGCAGCGGCGCAGAATCGCTTGCAGACGCATGAATCACAGTCGTGTAATCCATCGCACCATTTTCTTCGAGTGTTACCACTACCTGTGCAACGGTTGATCCTTTTTGACCGATAGCAACATAAATGCAATAAACCGGTTCGATGCCTTCTTTCTTTGCTTTCTCTGTGTGCGTATATTTTTGATTAATGATCGTATCGATAGCTATTGCAGTTTTCCCGGTCTGGCGGTCACCGATAATCAGTTCCCGCTGTCCGCGTCCAATCGGGATCATGCCGTCTACCGGCTTGATTCCGGTCTGCAAAGGTTCTTTTACCGGACTTCGGGCAATAACACCGAGCGCTTTGCGCTCCAGCGGCAGGTATGAATCAGTCTTTATCGGCCCTTTTCCATCAAGCGGCTGGCCAAGCGGTGTCATTACACGCCCAAGCATCTTTTCGCTTACCGGCATGGATGCAACACGGCCTGTTCTTTTTACAGTGTCGCCTTCTTTAATATGCGTGAAGTCGCCGAATATCACGCAGCCGACATTGTCTTCTTCGAGATTCAAAGCCATACCAAATACATTGCCGGGAAATTCCACCAATTCGCTTGCCATTACCTTCGAAAGGCCGTAAATGCGTGCAATACCGTCACCGATCTGTAAAACTGTCCCGACATCATAAACATCTACTTCTTTTTCAAAACCTGAAAGCTGTTTTCGTAGTATCGCCGATACTTCATCTGGTTTTACTTCTGGCATTTTCTTCCTCTATAAATCTCCGGCATATATCCGGCCGGATGATTTCAAATAAATAATATTTAATAGGATTCTATCCGTAGATTATATCACACTGCTTTCTTCCGTAAACCTCTTCCGAAGAAGTTCAAGCTGACGCTTCACGCTGCCGTCAAACATCGTATCTCCGATATGAGCTATGAAGCCGCCAATTAATTTTGGATTCAAGTTTACATCAATGCGAACTTTCTTTTTCGAGTATGCTTCAAATCGCTGCTGAAGCTGTATTTTTTGCTGTGCCGATAATTCTGCTGCTGATTTTACATGTACATTGACTATTCCCAATTTCTCATCCTGTAAACGAAAGAAGGCTTCTATAATTTTTAAAAGAATATCTTCCCGTCCCTTTTCAGTCAGAAGAATCAATAATCTCAACGTGAGCGGTTGAACAGCTTTTCCAAATATCGCTTCAAATACCTGCTGCTTCTTCTTATTCCTAATTATCGGGCTCTTCAAGAACTGCCGTAACTCTTTCGATTCATTGACAACTCTCTGCAGAAGTGTAAAATCATCGCTCACATTCTTCAGCACATTAAGCTCTTCGGCGGAAGTTATAAACGCTTCGGCATAACGATTTGCTATTCGCATATTACTCATAGTGTATCAATTCTTTGGAAGCTGATTCATTACGGAATCTATGAGATGTTTCTGCTTTTTCTCGTCAAGTGTTTCTTCGAGAATTTTTTCCGTCGCTTTGATTGCAAGGTCGGCAACTTCTGCGCGTAGCTTTTGCTTGGCAGCTTCCGTATTGCGCTGAATTTCTTCCGCAGCTAGTTTCAATTCGTTTTGAGCTTGTTGTTTTGCCTTTATTACTATGTCTTCTTTAAGTTTTTCGGCAAGCGCCTTGCTTTCACGGATCATTTTCTGGTATTCTTCTTCCGCCCGGGCAAGATTTTTTTCATTTTGTTTCAGCATTTCTGCTGCTTCCGCCCGCGCGCGATCCGCTTCTTCAAGTGCACTGTGAATTTTATTTTCACGGTCATTGAGCAACTTCAACATTGGCTTCCAGGCAAATTTTGACAGCAAGCCAGCCAGGCAAACGAACGTAATAATGGTCCAAATAGCCAGACCTGGATTAATTTCAAGCATAAGTTCAACCTTTTAACTATTTATTGGCTAACATCATACAAATGACGAGCGCAAAAAAGGTCACGCCTTCGATAAGTGCGGCAGAAATAATCATGGCAGTCCGTACCTGTGGAGCAACCTCAGGTTGACGACCGCTTGCCTCCATCGTAGCCGTAGCAAGTTTTGATATGCCATACGAGGCGCCAAGAATCACAAGTGCAGATCCGAATCCTGCAGCTAGATATGCTATTGCATTTGCTTCCATATAATAATTCTCCTGTATTTGATAATGTGTGTTTTATTTACTTGAATTAACGATAATATTATCTAGTGATTTTCTTCGTGACTATCATGTGCTGCCTCTATCCCAAATCCCATAAACACTGCTGTTAACATGGTAAATATGTATGCTTGTAGAACGGCTACGAACAACTCCAAGATATTAATGAACAACACAAAAACAACCGAAGCCGGAGCTACAACGAATGAACGGAACATAAAGATAAGGCCAAGAAGCGATAGAATAACTATATGACCTGCACTCATATTTGCAAAGAGACGGATACACAGTGCGAACGGTTTTGTGAAGAGTCCCAATATCTCGATTGGAATCATAATAATCCATAGACCCCAGTGCACACCTCCTGTTAAATGCATAAGGTAGTTTTTAAAACCCTGTGCATGTATAGCTGAAATTTGAATCATAAAAAAGGCTACTGCTGCCAATCCTGCCGTAATCATGATATTACCGGTCGCTGTCACACCGTATGGTACTAATCCGGCCAGATTCATTACAAGAATATAGAAAAATGTTGTAAGGAGATAGGGAATATATTTAATACCTCCCGGCCCCATATTTGGGAGAGCTACTTCATCCCGGATGAATACTACCAGCATTTCAATGAGGTTTACAAATCCGTGCGGTACGGCAGCCTTGCGATATGCGCGAGCCGTAAAGATAGCTCCGACAATAAGAAGAACAGCACAAAGCAGCAGAAAAAAAACATGCTTCGTCGGTGAAAGATCAAGCACGAATCCTCCTATTTGTAAAGGCGGTAATTGCGGCAGCTCAAAATGAAAAAAAGGATCAAATTCAACCGTGCGTGAATCTTTGACATGATCTAGAAGATGCTGAAAATTAAATTTCTCACCATGTTCGGACGCTCCATAGCTTATAATTTGTTTAGTACTATCAGCTATAGCCTCAGCAGCATGCTGGGGCGTATTATTTGCTATTGAATTCTCGAAAATCAATACGTTCTTAGCCTATTTTTTTGTAGTAACTCTTTTTTGAAGATAATAAATTTCCAATCCCAAATTCATCACATAGAAAAACAACAACGTCAGCATTAAAGATGCAGGATGGAAGCTAAATACCCTGATGAGCAGTAAAAATGCTCCCCACATCAACATCAATCGTCCGACCATTCCGCCTAATACATATTTTAAAAAAGTTGTATGCGACCTTTCAAACGAAAATTCAATTGCAATATATCCTAACAGTAAATTTGCAAGGCTCATA
The DNA here is from genome assembly GCA_964645575.1 of uncultured Ignavibacteriaceae bacterium. Lineage (GTDB taxonomy): Bacteria > Bacteroidota > Ignavibacteria > UBA10030 > UBA10030 > Fen-1298. The sequence goes on along the minus strand of CAZYAM010000068.1, from coordinate 7,943 downwards.
ATACTGCCGGCAATAATACTGTGCATTACTTCTTTCGTTGCAAACTCCGAAATCGGATAATAGGTGAGCGCTGCCGTACAGGTGAAACAGATCAATACTAATCGTAGAAATGACCAATCAATTTTCACGCTTTTTACTCATTCGATTTTGTTCTTCATCCGCAATCATTGAGGCAATCGATTTAAAAAATTTTATAAATCCTCCAAGCATTCCTATCGATGTTCCTACCAATTTTCCGATTGGTGCAATTCCGTACCTTTTATCAATCCAATCACCAAGGAAAAAGAAGATAATGACTGCTGCTGCTAATTGAAATCCGAGTGTTAGATACAATGCATACCCGCGGTAAGTTTCCCGGATCCCGATTTTTTTCTTTTTGTCTTGCGTTTTGTTATTTGGAGATTCAGTATTCATCTTTTTTGCCTGATCTCCGGCTTCATTACTATTAGTGCTTCACTTCATATGTCGGAGTTCTATCTGTCATAGAAACTTTACCGTCGAAGATCGATCCCTCGTCAATAACAAGGCGAGTGGCCCGAATATCGGCACGGACTACGGATTTCCCTTCAAATACGACTTTTTCCGAAACACTGATCGTACCTCGCACTTTTCCGCCAATTGTGACATTTTTTGCAGTAATATTCCCATCGATCTCACCGGCAATACCTACTGCAAGCGATTCACTTGCCGTTACTTCACCGACCAATTTTCCGTCCACACGTACGCTGCCCTGGCTTCGAATTTTTCCTTCCACAACAGTCCCCGCACCGATTACATTCATTTCTTTGATTGGATCAAGTTTCGTAGACACAAATCACCTCTATAGATAATAATTAATCATATAAATGGAAGGATCAACCGGAACTCCGTTCTTCCAAATTTCAAAATGCAGATGCGGGCCGGAGCTCGTGGTTCCGGAACTTCCTAAGGTTGCAATAGGGTCGCCCCGCCGAACGAACGAACCGGCAGATTTCAATAACGACTGATTATGCTTATAGAAACTCATAAAACCGTTCGTATGTGATAAAATAATCACGTATCCATCGTTGTATGTCCAGCCGGAAAAAACAACATTTCCATCTGCTGCTGCAATAATGAGCTTGCCTTTCTTTCCCGCAATATCCAGCCCATAATGGTTATTCTCGGGTTCAAATCCACGCGTCATATATCCTTCGGTCGGGAAAATTGCAGGAAATGAAACTACACCTCGATCAACTGATTCAACTGATTCGGACTTTACGATACGTGCCGGCAGCATTCTCTGTACAGGATTCATCAATTGACTGGATCTTGCAGTTGTCTGTTCTTCCTGTATCAAATCATTCTTTTCAGCCTGAGAATCTCGTGATGTTACTTTGATGACTCCGGAATCGGATAACGTAACTTCCTCGCCAAATGCCCGTCTGAGTTTGATGTTATAACTTCGTAACTCAACAAGCTGCTCCATTAAATTCATCATTCGTTGATTCAAAGAGATAAGCTCTTTTTTATACTTATTTTCAAGTCCTCTATTAGATAATGGGAATAACTGTCCTAATGGAGTATAGGTCAAGGCGAGTACCACGATCAATACTGCCGATACCGCAAAAACTACTAATCCTACCGTTAATTGCTTTAAAGTCAGTCGGAAGTTTTTTGCTTTACCGGCTTCTTCATCCGGCATCAATACAATCGTGTATCGGTTTTTTTTTGATTTATGGTGTCGATGTTCTGCTGACAAATGCTTCTTTTGACCTCAATTGTGACTTATTTAAATCTAAAATATAACAAAAAAAGCTCAAAGTCAAAAATTAGGCAGTATCTCAGTATGAAATAGTATTTCAGCAGCGTGAAAAATTTTTATCTGCCATGTGTTGTTTTGTTAAATCACATACAACAGGACTATGCCTTTGTGCGGATTTCCTGACGCTCAAAATATCTGTCAGGATGCCCTCAAAACATCAGCGGGTAAATAAGTCCTGACCGCGCTAGACTGAGACAACGTTAAAAATAGCGTTGCTTGACTTCCCTGTCAATTATGCGTATCTTTATATAATTAGTTAGATAGTTCTTGTTCTTTCCATAGTGAATCAGCCAACTTCACACAACCCCTATTTAGGGTTAAAAAGGAATCATAATGGCAAAGATAAAATATATCACGCACCAATGTGCTTACTGCCGACGGGAAACAAAGATGGAATTCATCGGCGGTCAGCCGTCTGAAGCTAGCGATGCGGAGATTATAAAGGTTTGGTACCGCTGCTGCAAATGCAAGCATAGTGCATTGCTGACACTATCACCCGCAAGCCAGATGAAGAAAAAACGTGCTATTCCTATCGACCGTAATCAATGTACTCCATATGCCAAGGAAAAGATATACTCGGTCGGTGAAAACATATATCATTCGGAATGGGATGATGTTGGAAAAGTTATCCGAAAAGACAAGATGTCGAATGGAATTCATTCGATTGTAGTTACATTTGAGAAATTTGGCGAACGGAAGCTACTGGAAAATCTCCAGGCATAGCCGAAAAAAGCATATATAAATCAAGTTGTTTTGTTGTTACCCTGAACGAAGGAGGTGATTTCTTGGTCGGCATTATTATAGGTGAGAATGAACCAATCGACCGCGCTATACGACGTTTTAAGAAGAAATATGAAAGATCAGGCATTCTGAAAGAAGTTAAAAAACGCGCATTCTTCACCAAACCTTCGGTCAAGAAACGCATGAAACAAGCGAAAGCAATTCGCCGTTCTCAGCGTGCAGCATCAGAAGAATTATAG
>CAZYAM010000068.1:0-5080 GCA_964645575.1 uncultured Ignavibacteriaceae bacterium | reverse complement strand
CTCAATATCCTGCTTATCCGATCCTTCCTTCTGCTGCGCAATTTCCATAAGATGGTTGATAGTCTGAAAATCCGCTGAACGGTGAGAGTGTACTACCGCCCATCGATCTCCCCTGCGCTCAAGTATGAATGTCGTGGGCAGATATTCGTCCATTATAACTCCATTGAGCGTATATGTTTGTCTGAGTATAAAAAACGCATATGCACCGTTGTTATATACTTTGACATACATGCTTTCCAGTCGGTTTTTGTAATCTTTGATTCCCGGTAATGCTTGGCGCAATCTCAATTTTGTGGAATCGATTGGTTCTGTTATTCCCCAGTATGTCACGTAATAAACATCTTTATCAAAGTAATAATCAAACAAGCTGTCCGTGTTCATTGGAACACCGCTGTAAGCCCGATCAAGCGCCTGGTAGAAATCGGCTATTTCACGTTTAATAAGCGCCGCGTCTTCAGATTGATTATCCGAGGATATTTTTTTTCCAGGCTCACAGGAAACCAGCAGCATTAAGAGCAACAATGCAATAATTCTCATAGTATACCCTTTTATTGAAGAATGAATCATTCGTTACACTTTGCCGGTCAACTTATTCCATTTATCTTCGAGGGCTTGTTTTGTATTCTTGGGAAAGAATCTTTCATGTAACTGCTTCAACTTCGCCATTGTGAGAGAATCGAGTTCTTCATCGTCATGATCTCTCTTAACCATCATCTCGAATGATTGCCTGTCACCCGAGTTCATTTTCGTCATAACTTGCTTCAACCGCTGAACCATTTTACGCTGCTCAACCGATGTCATAATAACCTCTGTGAATATAAATTTCTATTTAGTCCACTTTTTAAGAAAGTCGAAAACCTTCTCCTTGTAATATCTTTTATCGGAGAGTCTTTCGGGTATTCCCATTCTTCTGTATTCTGCGATTGTATCAGCTTACCTTCTTTATTTAAAAGAAAAACATGCGGATACCCTGAAATTTTCGGATACTTCGAGAGAACCGCTTCATTCTTATTCTCCTTGCTTACATTAACCTTTACAACAATGTAATGCTCGATAAGAAAGTTATCAAGATCTTTATTCTGAATGAAAAGACTATCCAGACGATGGCACCATGAGCACCAGTCGCCGCCGACATCAAGTATGATGCGTTTATTTAATTTCTTTGCTAGTACAACGGCATCTTGAATATATTTTTGCGCATCGGCCGCAGGATCGAATTTTTTATGTTATTTTGATATCGCTTTGATGGAATCAATAGGTTGTGAAAAAACAATCGAAGAAGCTGTCAATACAACCGAAATTATCGAAAGTAATATGGTTTTCATAAGGAGTAATAATGCGTGTCAATTTAATTTGATAACGAACGAATTCCGTAGGGCGGACAGACACATTCGAATTATCGGTTTAGTTCTTTATCTTTTTTTTCCGAAAAGACTGGTTTTTACTTTTCAGCTTTAGATATTCAAGAAACACTTCACGAACAAAATAGTAGGCCTTCTGTTTCGTTCTTAGCCATATAATAAAGAGTATTATTAAACCGATAAAAGCTATGTAGATATTTGGCCGTGAACCGACTATAAATGTTAAACCTAATATAATGCTTATTAGAATACTTCTTGAAAAAGAATAAGCAGCATTAAAATCAGACAAACGAGTACCAGTATCAAAATTGACGCTTCTCTTGGCGATTTCAAATAATTCATCATTAGTTGCATGCCTTTTCCCGGAGTCAACCAATAACAGATCTTTTACTTTCTTCCCTTCGTACATCACTACTTTCCAAATCGATTTACCATCCAACAACCTATCAGAGGGTTTCCCTCCCCAGGACCAATGTAAAATACTTTCCGACCAACTTGATATTGTATTAACAATATATCCTATAACATACGCTAGTACGGTCGCAGGAATTGTTGATAGTCTATCAATGTCGATATTAAGAGAATAAAGAATTGATACATAGACAAGAAAGCCCGGAATAAGATGTGATAATATATCATAGATAGACAAATTCATAATCTCCTCGCGTCAATATTTATCAATGATATGTTTTGATCATGGTATTTTGTCCCATAAAATAATTATGGGTTGAAGATAATAAAGCAAAGTATGGCAAGCAAGAGCGAATGGATTAGGGATTTAACAGCGCACTTTACAAATTCTGTATCTCGAAAACGGCCGTGGTGTGGCATGCAATCCGCCTACGAACTCACTATGCTCTCTGTCAGGAAAGCAGAATTGTAAGTTGTCATAAGATAATTAATTTAGAGGAAGTCTTTTTGCGCTCTTGGCGGCTGCTTTGCGTTTATTCTTTTTCTTATGAGAAACATTTAAGGAAAGAAATACGATACGAAGTAACCGCAAAGTCACGCGAAAACAAAAAAAAGAGATGAATTTAGCTTATTTATCAGTGCCGAGGGCGGGACTCTGCGCCGGAGGCGCATCAGCCTTCGGCTGAGAATCCGCACGCCCTTTGCAAGACACAGGATTTTAAGTCCGACCCGTAAGCGAATTCAGACCGCAATCGGTAAATATTTATTAAGAACTATTTCTTTTTTCGACTCATATGATCAAAAATATGATCACGTGCAGTCGTTGATTATTAATGAAGGTACTATACCAAAATATATCAAGCAAGCCTATACATTAAAACACAATTTTATTCAATAAAAAATCTCCTATAACTTTCACCACGATGCATTAGGTTACCGAGCACCATTAGAAGGTAGGATCAAAACAGTCAATGATAAAGCTGTTGCAGCATAAAATCACAGAAAAACTTACATTGAATTTGGACCCACGATGTGGGCAAGTACCCGTCCAAAAACCGTATAAATAAAGAAGCCCTGACAGCGCCAACGGTCAGGGCTCCGAGGACTCGCATCAAAGGGGAGTAAAAATATGCGAGGGTAAATATATTAAAATCATTATTGTTTGCTAACCTCTGTTATAGAAAATCGCATGTTTCTTTCAATAAGAGTGACAGCTATAATGCTCACTTCTCATCCAGCACTTCCCGTATCACTTTCAGAACTTTTTTGAGATCATACGGTTTGTAGAGAAAATTTTTTATGCCTGCTTTTAGAAACTCCGACTTCATTTCCGGATCAAGAAAACCTGTTGCTAAAATCATTCGCGCGTTCGGATTGATTTTTTTTATCTGCACACACTCCTCCATACCATTCATCTTCGGCAATCCAAGATCTGTCAGCACAAGTGCAATATCGTCTTTTCTCTCTTGATAGATTTTCAATGCCGTCAATCCATCCTCCGCAAAAAGAACTTTGTATCCCTTTTCAACAAGCACCATCCGAAGTGACATCATAAGCATCTCTTCATCCTCTACAACCAACAACGTCTCTGTTCCGTCTGAAATTTCTTCCAACGTTTCTTCATCTTTTATATTGACTTGTTCTGCGACTTGAGACGCGGGCAGATACAACCGGAAGGTTGTTCCCTTGCCAAGATTGCTTTCCACATCGATAAATCCCTTATGGGTTTGAACAACTCCGAACACTACAGCTAATCCCAATCCGGTTCCTTTACCCAGCTCTTTCGTTGTAAAGAACGGCTCAAATATACGCTTTCGAGTCTCTTCGGTCATTCCTTCACCTGTATCTCTCACTTCAATGCAGACATAACTGCTCTCAGCAGCGTCTGGATGCTGAGTGCGCAGACTTACAACAGATACCATGCGCGTGTTGATGGTGAGAATGCCGCCCTTCGGCATTGCATCGCGTGCATTCACGCAAAGGTTCAGCAGTACTTGATGCAACTGCGAACGATCGGCATTGATGTAAGGAACTGCTTTATCGAAGTTTTGTGCATAGGTAAGGAGTTTGGGAAAAGTCTCCATGATCATTGTCATAATTTCCATGACAACATCATTCACATCCACCGCTCCAAATGCTGTTTCCGTTTTTCTCGCAAACATCAATACCTGCTGAACAAGTGTTTTGCCGCGTTCTACAGCCTTCACGATGGTATCAACAGCGAGGCCTAACTTCTCGGCATCGTCCTTAAACCGCTTGGTGCTTGTGATGTATGCCAGTATGATTCCTAGAATATTGTTGAAATCATGTGCAATACCGCCGGCAAGCGTTCCTAATTCCTCCAACTTCTGCATTTGGCGCAGTCCCTCTTCCATTTGCCTGCGCTCTGTGATATCGCGGATGATACCAGTAAAAAATTGTCCGGATTTGGTTTCCCATGTTGATAATGAAAGCTCTATCGGAAACATCCTTTTGTCCTTTCGTAATCCTTCAAATTCAATAGTCTTCCCGATAATAGGTTGATCTCCTCCAGATTGAATTCTCTTCATTCCGTTGGGATGTCCGGCGTGGTGGTAAAGCGGCATTATTGAGGTGAGCGATTGCCCGACTGCTTCCGTATAACTGTAACCGAAAATTCGCTCGGCACCACTATTCCATCCAACGATAATCCCGCTGCTGTCGGCAGTGACAATAGCATCAGTAGCAGATTGCAAGACCGACCGATATCTACTCTCGCTCTCGCGCAACGATTCCTCCGCTCGCTTGCGTTCGGTGATGTCTTGTCCATGAGCAATGGTGGCAATTATTGTTTTTGCATCTGCAGTATAAATATTTGCCGTATTCCATAAGACAATGCGATCACTCCCGTCCTTACAGCGGACAGGCATTTCTGTAGATATCAGGTTTTCTCCGTCTGATGTCCGAGAAATAAGAGCAGACAAATCTTTTTGCACTTCAATAGGAATAAGTATTTCCAGATGTTTACCTATTACATCATACATTGTATAACCCGTCAATCGCTCAAAAGCCAGATTGAACCTCGTGATCTTATTATTTCTATCCCAAACCATAATGGGTGCATTCGCAAAATTGAGCAGGTTCTCAAGATAGTCGTGGGTTTCCCGCAATGTTTCCTCTGCCCGCTTGTACTCGGAAATGTCTTTACCCACTCCGCGGTATCCTCTAAGATTTCCATTTTCGTCCAGAATGGGCACACCATTGGTGAGAAGACAGATTCTTTCGCCATTCTTCCGGATATTCCAATTTTCCAAATCTTTAATGGGCGCCTTGTTCGAAACGATTTCAGA
>CAZYAM010000067.1:7276-14918 GCA_964645575.1 uncultured Ignavibacteriaceae bacterium | reverse complement strand
TGTCTGTGCGAATACATTATAATTAATGAAAAATGCTGTTTCCCGATAAACGATAATATGACTTTCGATCAGGCAACTTTGTCCGAACCATTGGCAATAAGCGTCTATTCCATCGAGAGATCGATGATTTCCGATAAAGCTGATGCAGTCATTCTCGGCTCAGGCCCGATCGGAATGTCTGTATTCCACGTACTGCGCACAAAAAATATCGGCGATATCTACATAACGGATAAGATAGAAGAACGGTTGAAGTTTTCAAGAAAATTAAATCCAAGATGGTCCGGAAATCCGGACCGGACGGATATTGTAAAAGAAATTTCAAAAATAAATCCTTTGCTGCCGGACGTCGTTTTTGAATGCAGCGGCAATAAAGAAGTAATCGATCAGGCGGTACGTTTATTAAAACCCGGAGGAACGCTTGTAATCGTCGGAATCACCGAGACAGATGAAATTTGTTTTCCCATACATGAATTAAGACGAAAAGAAATTACAATATTAAATATTCGCAGACAGGCTCATTGCACACAAAAAGCAATCGATATGCTGGATCAACGACAGGTAGATATGGATTCGATGGCAACTCATCACTTCCCATTAGAAGAAACTCAGAAAGCTTTTGATCTTGTGGCGAACTATAAAGACGGCGTCATGAAAGCCATGATATCGATAGACTGATTTAAATTCTGCCGATTACAATGAAATCCAATCAAGAAAAAAGGAAAAATAGCGTTGTTATCGGCCTGGATTGCAGCACTACAGGTACCAAAGCGATTGCTTTTAACAGAAAAGGCAGAATTATCGCTTATGCCTACGAGGCAATTCCCCTTTTTTCACCAAAACCTCATTATTACGAGCAGGATCCGGATGATTGGTGTATCTCAACACAAAAAGTTTTAAGAAAAATAGTCGGTCAGATAAATCCTGAGAATATTAAAGCTCTTTCAGTTTCCAATCAAAGAGAAACTTTCGTTACCTTAAAAAAGAACGGAGATTGTCTCAGGCCGGCAATCATATGGCTGGATGAACGATGCAAAGATGAAGTAGAACCATTTGCAAGAAAAATAGGAAAAAACAAAATACATAGCATTACCGGCAAACCACCTGACTATGCTCCTGTTGTTTATCGTCTGGCATGGATGAAGAAACATGAGCCTGAATTATTCAAAAAAATTGGTATGATTTGCGATGTGCATACTTATATTGTCTGGAAATTAACGCGGTCATTTAAGACAAGTTGGGCAAGTGCAGATCCGCTCGGATTATTCGACTTGAGAAACAAAAGATGGTCTTCCCGGATTTTAAATGCTCTTAATTTAAAAGAAAATCAATTTCCTGAAACATATCGTCCCGGCACAATTTTAGGAAAAGTTACGAATGAGGCGTCAGAGTTGACCGGATTGAATACTAACACTCTAATTGCTGCCGGTGGTGGGGATGGACAGGCTGCCGGAACCGGGTCGAATGCACTCACTCCTAAGCGGGCATATCTTAACCTTGGTACGGCTGTAGTGGCCGGTGTCTACGGAAAACAGTACCGCACAAGCAGAGCATTTCGTACAATGGGCAGTTGTTCTGAAAGCGGCTACTATTACGAATGCAGTTTACGAGCAGGCACTTTTGCGATCGACTGGTTAATAAAAAAAATACTAAAAATCGATCTAAGACAAGAATTCGATATTTATAGGCGCTTAGAAAACGAAGCCCGGCATATTGCTGCCGGATGTGACGGATTGTTACACTTGCCGTATTTATGCGGAGTTATGAATCCATATTGGGATATCAATGCGCGTGGAGCTTTCACCGGTTTATCGGCATCTCATAATCGCGGACATATGTATCGGTCAATACTTGAAGGCATTGCATTCGAGCAGTTATTCGCCATCGAAGCAGTTGAAAAAAGTATCGGTAAGCGAATCAAGGAATTTGTCGTAATAGGCGGAGGTTCAACAAGTAATCTATGGTGTCAGATTCTCGCTGATGTTACCAATAAAAATATTTGCATACCGCAAAATACCGAGGCTTCCAGTCTGGGAGCAGCAATAGCAGCCGCGGTCAGTATCGGTTGGTACAGAACATTTAAGGACGCGGCTAATAAAATGACAGGTACAAAAAAGACCATTAAACCGAATAAAAATAATCATAAAATATATAAGCAGCTATTTATTGCCTACAAAAACATTTATCCGGGTTTAAGAATTTTAGATAGTCCCCTTTTCAATATAAGGAAGCCAGTCTAGAATTCTGATAAAATTTTAAATCGGAGGTTAATAGATGGAAATAACGCTTACTGAACTTGAAAAGAAAACCCGCGCACTTAGGCTCAACATCATAAAAATGATCGGCGTCGGCCAGAAGGGACATTTGGGAGGATCCTGTTCCCTAGCCGAGATTGTTGCTGTACTCTATTTTTACAAAATGAAACACGATCCTAAAAATCCGCACTGGGAAGATCGCGATAGGTTTTTACTCAGTAAGGGACATGCCGCGCTGGTACAATATGCAGCACTTGCAGAAGCCGGATACTTTTCGAAAGCGGAATTGGAAAGGGTGAAGTGCCTGGGTGCAATGCTTCAGGGACATCCGGATATGCTGACAACTCCCGGCATAGAAGCCAATACCGGATCATTGGGACAAGGTCTGTCGCTCGCTTGCGGAATTGCTGCCGGATTGAGGTTGGATGGAAGGAAAAATAAAGTCTATTGTATTGTAGGAGATGGAGAAATCGCGGAAGGCCAAATTTGGGAAGCGGCGATGACTGCATCTTATTACAAGCTTGATAATCTAACTGCTATCCTAGACAAGAACGGACTGCAGGCCACCGGAGCAATCACTGAACGGTACAATACAAATCCGCTTGTTGAAAAATGGAAAGCATTCGGCTGGCACGTAGCCGAAATGGACGGGCATAATCTCAAAGAAATTGTAGAAACTCTAGATCAGGTTGACAAGATTACAGGGAAACCAAAGATGATAATCGCGCGCACCGTGAAAGGAAAAGGAATTCCGTTTGCGGAAAATGTAGTAGCATTTCACAACGGCGAACTTACTCAAGAACAATTTAAAAAAGCTTGTGCTGATCTAGCTTAGCCGAGGAAAATGATTATGAAAATGCAGAATCCCAGACAAGTTTACGGCGAAACACTACTCGAGCTTGGAAGGAAGAATAAGAATATCGTCGTTTTAGAAGCCGACCTGAGCAAATCAACTATGACCTGTTTGTTTGAAAAGGAATTTCCTGAAAGATTTTTTGAAATGGGAATCGGAGAAGCAAATATGACATCTTTCGCCGGCGGACTTTCTTTAACCGGAAAAATCGCTTTCACAAATTCTTTTGCCGTATTTGCATCCGGCCGGGCATACGACCAGATACGGCAGGGAATCAGCATCCCTAAATTGAATGTAAAAATCATCGGGTCAAGCGCAGGCCTGTCGGATTTCGGAGACGGTGCAACACATCAGTCCGTAGAAGATGCCGCAATTATGAGAGCTATCCCTAATATGACAGTACTGGTACCGGCAGACGGAATTGAAACAAGAAAAATGACAAGGAAAATTGCCGAGTATCAGGGACCTGTATACATGCGTATAAACCGGCATGACCTTCCGGATCTATTTCCGGAAGATCAAGAATATGAAATCGGGAAATCATATTTGATCAGAGATGGAAAAGATGTTGTCGTGTTCGCGAACGGCATTATGGTATCAAAAGCTGTACAGACGGCAGAGAAGCTGATTGGAGAAGGAATTTCAGTGCGGGTTGTGAATGTCAGTTCCTTAAAACCTACAAATGAGGATGATATCAAAAAATATGCATCGGGCGTCAAGGGAATCGTGACCGCAGAAGAACACTCGTTAATAGGCGGACTAGCAAGCGTGATTACATATATCCTGCGCGGTTCCGGCTTGCCGATAATTACTATCGGTATTGAGGATGACTTCGGCCAATCAGCGCACAATTACGATGAGCTTCTTAACGATTACAAATTGACGGAAGATAATATTACTGTTTCGGTAAAAAAACTGGTCAGTTAATATAATGCCGCACGAGAGGAGTTACTCAATGCTCTTGATCATCGTTCTTGTATTGTGCATTTTTTTTATAGTGTTTTCATCTACAAAATTCAAACTGCATCCTTTCCTTGCTTTATTATTTTCAGCATTGGCATTCGGACTATTTACAGGTATGCCGCTGCCAAAAATTGTTAAGTCTATTAACGATGGATTTGGAGGAACACTTGGTTATATCGGTATAGTGATCGTTGCAGGTACTATTATCGGGACATTTCTTGAATATTCAGGCGGCGCTTATACGCTTGCAGACCGGATATTGAAATTGATCGGACAGAAACGAGTTCCTTTAGCAATGTCTATTATCGGATTTTTTGTTTCCATTCCAGTCTTTGCAGATTCCGGTTTTGTAATTCTCTCGCCGTTAAATAAAGCTCTTTCTAAACGGGCAAAAATTTCCTTGGCTAGTTCTGCTATTGCGTTGAGTTTGGGACTTACTGTAACTCATTGCCTCGTTCCCCCTACACCCGGCCCAATTGCAGCTGCAGGTATTTTGGGAGCAGATCTTGGTATGATAATTCCTTTCGGAATATGTATCTCCATAGTGGCTTTAATAAACGGCTGGCTCTTTGCTCAAAAGATTGCTTCGAAGATTCCAATTGATCCTAATCCGGATATCTCGATGAAAGAAATTGAATCAAAAATGAGAAAAGCGCCTTCCATGATCAAAGCAGTGAGCCCTATTGTTGTGCCGATCATTTTGATCGTGATGAGGTCAATTTCAGAATTTCCTACAAGACCGCTGGGCGATGGTATAATAAAAATGATTTTCAGTTTTGTCGGCGAACCGGTCATCGCACTGCTCATCGGTGTGATTTTAGCTTTTAGACTGCCGCACAAATTTAAGAAAAGTATGCTGGATGATTCCGGATGGGTCGGTGCCGGATTACGCAATGCGACAATCATTATTTTAATAACGGGTGCAGGCGGCTCGTTCGGTAAAATTCTTCAGAATTCCGAAATAGCATCAATTATCGGAAGCTCTCTCTCAAATGCACAGTTTGGCATTTGGATGCCGTTCATCATTGCCGCAATGATAAAAACAGCTCAGGGATCGTCTACTGTAGCGTTAATTACAGCTGCATCTATTATGTGCCCCATCATGGAACCTATGGGATTTGCTTCTGAAATTGCCAAAACGCTGGTAGTATTGTCAATTTCGTCCGGCGCTATGGTTGTCTCTCATGCAAACGATAGCTTTTTCTGGGTTGTTACACAAATGTCACGAATGGATGTAAAAACCGGTTATAAACTTCAGACCCTCGGTACGCTGGTCACGGGATTGACTGCTATAACAATTACTTGGATTATCAGTTTGATTTTGATTTAATAAAGGAAACGAATTATGGGAACAATGAAAGCAGTTGTTAAATATGAAGATAAAGCGGGATCTACAGAAATTCGCGATGTCCCAATTCCAGAGATCAGCAAAACGGACGTTCTTGTGGAAGTAGCTTATGTTGGAGTCTGTGGAACCGATCCGCATCTGCATAGAAATGCTTCAGCATTTAAATTCGAGCGCCCATTTATTTTGGGACATGAATTTGCCGGTTCAATTGTTAATGCGGGAAAAGAGGTGACTGGATTTTCAATTGGAGACCGCGTAACTTCGGAAACCCATGCGGAATTCTGCGGGAAGTGCGCACTTTGCAGACAGAATAATTATCACCTCTGCAAAGAAAGAAAAGGCTATGGCTTCCATGTCGACGGGGCATTTACAAAATTTGTAAGAGTGCCTGAAAGAATTTTACATCGCGTTCCCCATAACGTTACTTTAAGAGAAGCCTCAGTTACTGAACCCTTCTGCGTGGCGTATAAGGCATTAGTCTCAAACAGTAATATTCTTCCCGGCGATACCGTTGTTGTAATCGGCCCCGGCCCGATCGGAATTCTGTGCGTTAAAGTTGCACAGCTGTGCGGAGCAGGTGAGATTATTGTTGTCGGTACCGAAGGAGACGACAAGCGACTCGGTCTTTCAAAGGAATTCGGAGCGACAATCGTCGTTAACAGCAAGAATGATGATCCGCTGAAAAGAATTTTATCACTGGGAGACGGCTACGGAGCAAATTTAGTGGTTGATACCGCAGGAATTGCAGAGACATTGAAACTCTCGATGCATGCTGTGCGTCCTGCCGGCCAGATTACGAAAATCGGATGGGGAACAAAACCGGTTGATTTCAGCCTGGACCCGATAGTTGCCAAATCGGTTACTCTAAAAGGACATTTCAGCCATACCTGGGATGTGTGGGAACATTGCCTGACGTTAATGAGCAAGAAGATGATTGACCTGAATAAGATAATTACTCATGAGTTGACACTGGATAAATGGGAGAAGGCATTTGAAATGGTTGAAAATAAAGAAGCTATGAAAGTAGTTTTGAAACCAATCTAAATTAAAAATAAGGAAATACACATGAAGAATATAGGATTCATAGGTCTCGGCATCATGGGGAAACCCATGGCGAATAATTTGCTCAAGGCAGGTTATAAATTAATTGTCTATGATATTAATACGGAGCCGGTAAAGGAACTTGTTAAAGCCGGAGCTAAAGGGGGAAAATCGTCGCAGGATGTTGCTTCTCAGAGTGAAGTGATCATAACGATGCTGCCGAACTCGCCTGAAGTAAAAGAGGTGGTTCTTGGGAATGACAGTATTATTGACGGTGCAAAAAGCGGCATGATCGTAATGGATATGAGTTCCATCTCGCCGATTGCATCTAAAGAGATTTCGGAAAAATTAAAACAAAAAGGAATTGTCATGCTCGATGCGCCTGTGAGCGGCGGCGAGCCTAAAGCGATTGAAGGCACTCTAGCGATAATGGTCGGCGGGCCACAGGATGCTTTCAACAGCGTGAAAGATATTCTGGCAAAGATGGGCGCTTCTGTTAATTTAGTCGGAGACATCGGAAGCGGCAACATTACTAAACTTGCAAATCAAATCATCGTAGCATTGAACATTGCGGCAATGGGAGAAGCAATGGTACTTGCTACCAAAGCGGGCGTTGATCCGGAAAAAGTATATCAAGCGATAAGGGGAGGATTGGCGGGCAGCACAGTACTCGATGCTAAAATGCCGATGGTGCTCGATGGAAATTTCAAGCCGGGATTCCGTATCGAGCTTCATATTAAAGACCTGATGAATGTGATGGACACAGCAAAGGAACTTAATTCACCGGCTGTACTCACAGGCCGCGTTTTAGAAATGATGCAGGTGCTTAGGGCGGAAGGAAAAGGCAAAAATGATCACGGCGGACTTATTCAGTATTATGAGAAGGCGGCAAATGTCGAAGTAAGGAGGAAAAAGTAAAACTCAATACTATATAGGCTGCCTATACTCTTTCATTACTCTTGCAGCAGTATTTTTTAGTAATTCTGAAGCTTGGGCCATAGAATGATCGATAGGAATGGATTTTTCGCAAATTGGATATATTTTTTTTATTCCAAGTTTAAGAAGTTCCTCTGTATTTTCAATAATTCCACCGAATGCAATAACAGGTATTTTTGCAGATTTTGCTTGTTGAGCGATGCCTGCAATTGTTTTGCCGAAAGCAGTTTGATTATCGATTTTGCCTTC
>CAZYAM010000067.1:0-7176 GCA_964645575.1 uncultured Ignavibacteriaceae bacterium | reverse complement strand
TTTTGCAAGGAATACATTAATGAACACCCTTTTTCTCCCAGCAATGTATTTTTAACGTCACAAGCAACAACAATTCGGCTTTCCCGAATGGCAGGATGAATTCCACTTACATCGATACTGGCGACATCACCGAGAAGTTCGCCGCACATTTTTTTTATTATTTCAGATCCATCTTTTCGAAAGAAATGAACGCCTAATGCCTGCACCATTCCGGTACCGCAGTCGTTTGTAGATGATCCCCCGATGCCAATGATGAATTCGCGAAAACCTGATTCAAGTGCATGACGCAGTATCTGACCTGTTCCATAAGTGGTTGTGAGAAGAGGATTGCGTTCTTTATTTCTCAGGAGCAGAAGTCCGGAAACAGCTGCCATTTCTATAACAACTGTACTTTTGTTTCCAAGAACTCCATACTTTGTCTTAATAGTCCTGCAGAGCGGATCTAGAGCTTCAACTTCTCTGACGATTCCTTTCGTTGAAGAAAGGAGTGCATCCAGCGTCCCTTCACCGCCATCTGCCATAGGAATTATTTCGATTTCTGCATCAGGAATTGCAATACGTACACCCCGCTCTATAGCAGAAGCGGCTTCACAAGATGTCAGGCTCCCTTTAAATGAATCAGGTGCTATAATAATTTTCACTAATAAGATCTTTGGCTAAAAAGTTACCTCTATTGATTTATTTTTCTTACTAAGGGTGACTTTCTTTGTTCTTCCGTCAGATGTAATTGAATAATCACCATAAAAGGCACGTGTCTTAAATATTCCGTTTTTTTCGGCATTACCGGAAACTTGTGTCCACCACTTATTAAAAACGAAGTCACGGAATACTTCACCCTGCGGTGTGATTGTCCAGTCTTTCCTCCACAATGCCGTCCATGGCTGCCAATGTGCACCTGCCCAGAATCCCCAAATTAATATGGCTTCAACGCTCTGATGTGCAAAATAAATTGGGAATATCTTTCGCATCTCTTCTGCTTGCGCCTCTTCGCTCTCCGCATCGAAGAGGCATTCTGTTATTTTTAATGGCAATCCGAATTTTGACAGCTTATCAAGAGCTTTTTGTACATGTTCAGCAGACATTGTAGATTTATAAGGCGTTCCCTGATGTCCCTGACATCCGATTCCACCAATCGGTACACCGCTGTCAAGCAGGTTCTTTATCTGAGTTATATAGGATTCAAGATTAAACCCGCCGTCACAAAGGATGCCATATTCATTTACGAATAGTACAGCATCCGGATTCACCGATTTAACCAGCCAAGCCATTTCATTAACGATGCCGTAACCGAGTCTGCGTCTAAAGTAGTCGTTATGGACCATTTCATTGTTCAGATCGTACTCGTTTATGCGTCCTCTAAAATGTTTCGTAACACCGAGCGCACGCCGGACAATAGCAGCCCTCAACTGGTCGTTGTTTAACTTGCTCAACCACGGCATTATGTACTCATCTTTATCCCAGAATACACAATGACCACGCATAGGAATATTAAGCTCACTGCAAAGTTCCCAAATTCTATCGGCCAAATAGTAATCGACTTTGTTTTCCTTTATTTCGCAGTCGTACCATTTTAATGCATTTTCATGTACAGCATAATTGAAGTTTTCGCCAAGTGTTTTGAGAAATATTTTTCTGTCTTTAGAAGACATGGCTTTTTTATGCTTTTCAGCAAGCTCATCCGAAATTGCAGTACCGAACAAAAATTCGTGGTGTAATTGCTGAACCTTTACTTCTGATCCAGGTTTAGCTTTAACGATAACATCACCCATCCGCAATGCTGCAATACGTTCATTTATATCAGTATATAATTTCATTATTTAATCTATATAATTGAAATTCCTCATTACTATTTATAAGTACAAGCTTCTTTGTTCCTGCAAATTTATCCGACTGCAGCCTGTAAAAGTAGACGCCACTTGAAAGCCTGCTTCCATCGAATGTGGCGGTATAATTTCCCGTTTTTTGAACTCCGTTAAATAAAGTTGCGACCTCCTGTCCAAGAAGATTATATACTTTCAGCGATACATAACCGTTGTGTGGAATAGAATACTGGATTTGAGTACTTGGATTAAACGGATTGGGAAAATTTTGTTTCAATTGATACATCGATGGCAATGTGGAAACAGTTGCTTCAACGCCAGTCGGATTATTCATAACATATTGAGCTAACCATAAGAGTGCAGGCCTAGCAGTGCCATCGGAATGAACCAAGTAACAAGTGGTTTGCCAGGTTTGACCTTCTAAATAATCCCAAATAGTAATTCCTTTCACTCCTGAATGTCTCCACAATATTGGAAACACTTTTTGGTACAATTGCAACTGCTGATTATCATTAGGTGTACCGCTATTACTAAGGTTCCCTAAATCAAATTCAGAGATATAAATAGGCAATCCAGTTGCAGCAAGCCTGTCCAGATTGTTTTTTAAAGTATTTGTATCTGCACTGTCAGGAACAACATCGCGCATTAAATATTGTTTTGAATTCACATAAATAATTGAAGTATTAACTGGCAATTCATTTTGTGTTACAATTGCTTCTAACCAATTCCGTGGAAGCGGCCTTCGTATTGTTATCGGAATACTATACAATTCGTTATCAAGTGTGTCTGTTGGCTGTAAAGTAATAATACAATCCTCATAAGAATTTCTTAACAAATTCGTTCTTATATAAATTTCAAAACGATTTTACATCTCTTCTTAATGCTATCACGATATTTATGGGTTTGCAAATATTTGTGATCTTCAATAATTATTGTAGATCACAAATACATATATTTTAAGTGAATGTTCTTTCTTTCGAATTATCCCGTATATATTATCATTCAATTTCCAATGTGACTACTGATTTAGACGGAAGGGATATTTGAAGTAAATTATTTCCCAATTTGTATCCTGAAAAAGGCTGACAATTAACTTTTTCCGGTTTATCAAAATCATTGTATGCATTCATTGCTGAAGCCGTAATAATTTCTCCCTTTACCTTGGATAATTTATTTGCACCTCTTATTTCAACTTCAATAGATATATTCTTATTCGGATTGATATTACTGAAAGATAAATGGATTTTTCCGTTATTATCTTTTGATGCTGAAGCGCTCACACTCGGGAGAACCATTCCGTTAAACGAATAATCTTCGCATACCAAATTAATCGGTAGTAATGTTGCATTCTGATGTACTTTGTACATTTTAAAAACATAGAATGTCGGAGTCTTTACAAGTTTATCATCTTTAGTAAGCAACATCGCTTGAAGAACATTAATTGTCTGGGCGATGTTTGCCATTTTCACCCGCCGCGCATGATTATTAAAAATATCCAGGTAAAGTGCAGCCGTAACGGCATCGCGGACCGTATTTTGCTGATATAGGAAGCCGGGATTAGTCCCCGGTTCAACCTTGAACCAGTTTCCCCATTCATCGGCAATAAGGCCTATTTTATTTTCCGGATCATATTCATCCATCAAGGCAATGTGGCGTTGAAGACGCTCTTCCATAACGAGTGTGTTTTTCATGGTATAGAACCAATCGTTTTCGTTAAAGTCCGTAGCAGAGCTTTTATCATTCCAGCCATGACAAAATGTGTAATAATGAAAAGAATAACCCTGGATTAAATTTTCGAACTTTTGAGTTTTTTTAAGTAGTGTTTCTGTCCAATCAAAATCGGGATCCGTACCTCCGCTTGCAACGCGATAGAGTCTGCCGTATCGTAAATAAGTTGAAAATCGCTTGAATTGATCTGCATAATATTCCGGTGTCATATTTCCACCGCAACCCCAGCTCTCATTTCCAACCGCCCAGAATTTTACATTCCAGGGTTTTTCACGCCCGTTTTTCTTTCGCAGGTTAGTCATTGGACTTTTAGCATTTGAGTTAACATACTCCACCCAATCAGATGCTTCCTGTACCGTCCCGCTGCCTACATTAACGCATATATAGGGCTCGGCACCTACCAATTCACACAACTGAAGAAATTCATGAGTTCCAAAACTGTTATCTTCGGTAACACCACCCCAGTTTGAATTAATAATGGAAGGCCGCCGATCACGTGGGCCTATTCCATCTTTCCAATGGTACGTATCAGCAAAACATCCGCCAGGCCAGCGTATTACCGGTGGTGCAATCTCACGGAGTGCTGCAATTACATCATTTCGAAAGCCATCGGTATTTGGGATCGTAGAACTTTCTCCGACCCAAAATCCTCCATAAATACATCTGCCTAAATGTTCAGCAAAATGACCGTAGATATTCTTGCTTATTTTGTCTGTCCCGAGATCAGCATTGACAATTATTCGATTCGCTTTATCTGCCGCTATCAAATTAGTAAGATTTAGAATTACAACTACAAAGATAATTCTGATGAATAACATGATTGTTCCTCCGTTATTATTATTTAATTAAAAGCATTTTCTTTAATTCTATAAAATTGAACTCCCTCGCTTTAACGATATAAAAATATGCGCCACTTGTCAAGCGGGAAGAGTTGAATATTACCGAAAGTCTACCGGTGGAGAATTGTTTCCCTGCCAATTCGGTAATTTCCTCACCCAACAGATTGTATACTTTTAGAGAAACATAAGGATTATATGGAATCACAAACGTAATGCTGGTAGATGGATTGAATGGATTTACATAATTCTGTCCTAAAAAAAGGCATGGAGTATATTCATCGAGGAAAGATCTTTTTCAGAGGCAACTTCGGTTAAAGTATTCGAATCTACTCTAAACCAGTCAAAATCAAAAAATACACCTGTTTTTATTGTTGCATAGTTAAAAAGGCAATATTTTATAAAAATATTAACACTTAATTACATAAATATCCCCTTTTGAAATATTTTGGAAAGTTAAAATTACTTTAAGAGTATTAACTTTTTCGTATCCGTAAAATTAACCGCATTCATTCGATACAGATATACTCCACTCGATAATCCTTTACCATCAAAGGTTGCAGTATAATTTCCCTGTTGGCGGACACCTTCAAACAAAGATGCCACTTCCTGTCCGATAAGATTAAAGACTTTGATTGTAATTTGACTGCTCTGCGGTAATGAGTAATTAATATGAGTTATCGGATTAAACGGATTGGGATAATTCTGCCCCAGTTCAAAGTATTTTGGTAATTGTCCGGTCTTAAATTCACCGACAGATGTAGAAATCTCAGGATGAGAATTGTCTTTATAAATCAGCCACTGAAGCATAAATAGTTTAGCAATACCGGCCCCTCCAAATTTTAGATACACATCATGCCTGCCTGAAACCGGCACGAGAACATCCGTAGTAAATATGTTATAGGTTGTCCAGCTTCCGGTACTACTTATATTGCATTCTGCTATCTTCGTACCGGAATCGAGTGAATCAAGCCACACTTCAACTACACCTCCCTCAGAAGCGCATGAAGCAGTGATTGTAAGAGAATCAGGCTTCTTCATATATTCCGTACTTCCAAATTCCACTCCCGCATATAACGCCCAATCGTTATCGTGTATATTATCC
This sequence comes from uncultured Ignavibacteriaceae bacterium, assembly GCA_964645575.1. Classification (GTDB taxonomy): domain Bacteria; phylum Bacteroidota; class Ignavibacteria; order UBA10030; family UBA10030; genus Fen-1298. The sequence continues at coordinate 1,687 of CAZYAM010000067.1, read as the reverse complement.
AGCGAACTTATTCCACTCACTTTGGTTGATATAGTTGTGCCGTACTGATTAGCCGGGCATTCAGCTAGTATCGGGGTATACGCATCGCGGTAAATATAGAAATTGAAATATGCGGTGTTATTCTGGACATATAAACCTTGTCGGGCACCTGTAAAAGTTGAAAAATCTGAATACGAATCAATCGTAGATATATCAAAGTTCTGACCGACCTGTATCCAGTTAAAGCCGTCACCGCTGAAATAGCCGCTTATACTATGATTCACCCTGATCATTTTGAGCCATACTGTATCCCCTGCAGTATTCTCAGCCTGATATTTGGTATTGTCAAAAATAAAGAAAATAGTTCTATGTCTGACATCGTCTATCGAACTGTACAATTTTACATTTGACTTTTCATCCCCTCTGAATATTATGAGTCCTGCCTCATCGCTTAATCCCTGTGCATCGAACACGAGCCGGGTAATGAGCGAGTAATTATGTTCACCGTCATTTTTTGTCACAGTATTTATTTTGCCGGTCTTTGGCGACAGACGTAACCAACCCGGTTGGTCAGTAAGCGAATACGTATTGTCTTCCGTATAACCCAAATGGGACCATTCAGGATTTAATTTATCAGAATTAAAGAAATCAGATTTTGGCACCATCCATGGAATACCATTGCTTGGTAGTTGAGGCGCTGTGAAAGATTTGTTCACCGGATAATCAGCGGTAGGTTTATCACTCGAATTATAACGAACCTGATTTAAAAGGCCCTGCCGTCCCTGTCCTTTCCATTCACCTTTTGCATAAAGCGGATGGATTACCCAAAAAGTACTGTCCTCTATCATAACTACATTAGAACTATGGTTTGGACTTGTAAAAAGTGAACCTGATTTCTGGGGATCGCTTTCATTAAAAAAATCTCCCAATATTTCCCAGGAAGTCTGATCGGCCGTAAGTGTACTGCTTCTCATAACCTTTTGTCCTCCGGCCAAATCTCGGGCAAATGAGTAGTAATAATAGCCGCTATATTTCCACATTACCGGACCTTCAGCCCAACTATATGGATAGGAAGGAGAAGGATTTAACCAATTCAAATTATATACTATTCCGGTAGGCTGCCCGTCGTCTCCTAATTCAACAATCCCATTATTGGGTTGTCCGTTTTTGACTACCAAATACCATTTGCCATCGTCATCAATAAAAATTGAGTTGTCGTACCCTAAACCATAAGGGAGTTGCGATGGGTTATTCACTTTGGTTGGCATGCTCCAAGGGCCTTCAGGCATATCGGCAGTTACAAAATACATCGTATTTGCCCTTGAGAAATAATCCCAATATTTCCCATTGTAATAAACCATATGGCCTCCCCAACAACCGCCTCCTGGTGAATCACCATAATTTGACCATGCAGCACTCACAGGTTGTGCAATCGCTTCCCAATGAACCAGATCTGTAGAATGATAAATGGTTGGTGTGACATTGAAAGACGAACCGGTTGTATAAAAATCCTTGCCGATTTTTGTCAATGTGCAATCAGGGTGGTCGCCGGGAATTACAGGGTTCATAAAAGTTTCGTATGAGGGTGATTGCGCATAAGTGGCAGATATTGCTATTAAACAATAGACTAATAAAGAAATCCAATTCATATTTGTCCTTATAATTTTAAACGAAAAATCCGGATAATTGTCCATTCTCAATGTTTTGC
>CAZYAM010000066.1:10488-15048 GCA_964645575.1 uncultured Ignavibacteriaceae bacterium | reverse complement strand
AGAGAGAATTTTGCTAATATAAAATAATCTAATCACGAAGTCCTTATTTTTTAATTTGGAATTCAAGTAAAATGAGCTGGATATTCGGAATTATCAAATCAGAACGTGGCGCTTCAATCCTTAATAATTACAAAAATATACACTCAAATACTCTACTGAAGTTATCATTACCAAAACTATATTTAGCGTTTGGGGGAATAGATGAAACGTTTTTCTATGAAGTTCGGAATGAGTCCAAGGATGCCGGATGGGCGGTGGTCGGTCTTGGTATACAAATGTCAGGTTCTTGCGCAAGATTCATGAATAAAAACGATTGGAAGAATCTTTTTTCACAAGAAATATTACAAACCGATAGTCTTGACGGTCACTTTGCGGCATTACGCTGGAATAAGGATAACGTGGAATTATACACAGATCAATTAGGCATTCGAACGGCTTATTATGGAAAGTGTGATGAAGGAATATGTTTCTCTACACGACTGGACTGGGTGGCAAAAAAAACTGGTCTGCATGAAATCAATCAAACGGCTTTAGGAGGTAGATGGCTGCTGTTTAACCAGTTGTCTTATCATTCTTGTGTGAAGGGAATTGAACGTTTAGGGCCGGCTTCTTATGTATTAATAAAAAATGGAATAATAAGCAGACATGAAAACCATCCTTGGCTTCCCGAATTCGGGAATGAAAACAACAGCCAAGTCAAAATAATATTGGAATCCCTGGTTCGTGCCGCTATTGAAAGCGGTCGCCCTGTATCGCTCGGATTATCGGGCGGTTTTGATTCACGTACGCTGCTTGCAATACTTATAGCTATTGCACATAAGAGATTTTATACTCATTCATTCGGTGAAGAAATGGATCCGGATATCCTTATTTCAGAGAAAATCTCGCGTGATTTTAAACTCCCGCGTCAGTATTTTAACGAACCTGTTCCTGATCCTGAAAAACTTATTTCACTTGCAAAATCATTTGTTGCTCAGAATATTTTGGTTGAACCTGCTTCCTCAATTGTAAAACAAAGATATTACTCGCAGCAGTATATTAATGGACATTTAATTATTGATGGAGGATTCGGTGAGATCGCACGCCGTCATTATTTAAATCGTATTGTAAGACTTGGTCGTTCTGCATTAAAAGGAAAAAATATTGACAAACTTTTTATGTTAATGCGTGTGCCGCGCGCTGACATTTTTACTGCTGAATGTTCTAGGCAAATCGAGGATGCCGCACGCCTGAGTTTGGAAACAGCATTAAATAATATGCCGCCTATGAATGAAATTGGTATTGAGAATTTTGTTGATCTGCTTGCCGTTCGCACCAGATTCCCCAATTGGGGTGGTTTGGAACAAGCAAGAACTGATGCGTACGTGATGAGTTTTATGCCGATGGTTCAGCCGTCGTTTTTGAGAGCCGTGTTTAAAACCGACGTAAAATTCAGGGCGAATGGATGCACTTATAAAGATATTATACAATCAAAAGAACCGCGTCTAAAGAAATATCCGTTAGTTAAATCAGGAACAACTTACCCTTTCGGCCTTCCATCGGTGCCTGCTTGGATTTTTGTAAAAACAAAAAACAGAATATCAAGACCGTTTATAGATACTACGCCCGATCGTTTCCTTTTACAGATCAAGGATTACGTGAGAGATCTTGTACATTCGACTGAAGTAAGGAATTGGTATGGTTACGATAGAACTAAGATACTTACAATTATTGATAAGTATTATAAAGGTGACAAGCGTTATACGAAGGCAGTAGATTGGTGGCTGTCTTTCGAGCTATGGAGACAATCCCTAATTTACCTTTAATAATATTCTATAGATTGAAAGAGAATAGAAATAAATGTAATTAATTACATTCGTGTAAAAAATCAATATCTTATGATGTATTGCATATTAATATTCCAATGTGTAATATTCTCGTGGTTATGAGATTCCTCGTTTTCATTATTCTTTGTTTACTGCTTGCAGCCTGTGACGGCGGGCTTGCACCGTCGCCTCCGGTAGAGCTTGGATTCAGCGGTACTGTGTATTTTGCTCCCGGCACATGGCCGTCGGATAGTCTTGTTAATCTATGGATTTTTGCTTCTCAAGTTTACCCACTGGATTCTGCAAAAGTTTATTCAGGATTGTTCGCAAGTCCAACCACAATATTTCTATATCCAAGCATAACTGAATCATTAAAACCTTTCTATGCCGATTCGATTCCATATTCTTTTCCTTTGCATTCCGGAACATATAAATATATCGGTGTCATTCAGCAAATCGGTGCAGATTTAGCAGGTCTGGGTATAAGGGTATTCAGGGTCGTCGGATTTTACAAGGATCCATTAAATCCATTGCTGCCTGGAGTTGTCGAAGTGAACAATTCCTTACAGGTAAAAGGGATTAATATTAACGTCGATTTCCGAAATCCGCCTCCTCAGCCATTTTGAAAAATCCTCTTTTCCATATTGCCCTGATATTTTTACTTAACGTTTCATATGCCCAGCCGAATACAGGTTCTATTACGGGAATCGTATCCGATGTGAAGACACAAGAGCCGCTTGCCGGTGTCAATGTAATTCTGCGCGGTACTGTTCGAGGTGCAACAACGGATATTCAAGGCAAATACATGCTGAGAGGAATCCCGGCAGGAATATTCGATATTTCATTCTCGCTTATCGGGTATACAGCGCAGACAATCCAGAAGATTTCGATTCAGCCGGATACAACTTTGTATCTTAATGTCTCACTTGCACAGGCTCCGATTCAGACAGAACAGGTTATTGTTACGGCAAGCCGACGGGAACAAAGTCTGCGTGATGTTCCTGTGAGTGTCTCGACCGTAACTTCCAAAATGATTGCCGATCGTCTTTCCGTGACACTCGACGATGCACTTCGATATGTCCCGGGCGTCAATATGATGTCGGATCAGGTGAATATCCGCGGTTCAACCGGATACAGCAGGGGTGTCGGGAGCCGTGTGCTGATTTTGATCGACGGACTCCCGTTTATAACAGGGGATACCGGTGAAATCAATTGGGAAACATTCCCGATTTTTCAAATCGATCGGATAGAAGTTGTGAAAGGTGCCGGCTCTGCACTGTACGGATCGAGCGCACTCGGCGGAGTTATCAACGTTATTACGAAAGAAATCAGCGAGTTGCCTGAAATACGGTTCCGGCTTTTTTCAGGTATCTACGATAAGCCAAGTTACAGTAAATGGGATTGGTCTTCCTCGCCGCGTTTTAATACCGGAGGTTACCTCAGTTACTCAAACCGTATAGGTCCGTTTGGATATATTGTGAGTGTCTCCCGGACTGTGGATGAAAGCTATCGTGAAAATGATGTGTATCACCGGTGGGGTTTTTATTCAAAATTCAATTATGATTTTTCGCAATCTCGAAATATAAATCTCATGACCAATATCCAATGGCGCAGTCATGGTAATTATTTCTGGTGGAAGAGTCTTGATGAACCGACACGACCCGCAGATTCACAATTGAACGGTAATGTGAATTCGGTACGCGGCAATGTGAGTCTTGCTTACAAAGAGATTTTATCCGATCAATTCTTTTACTCGTTAAAAGCAATCTACTTTGGCAATTTCTGGCAGGACGACAGTTCCGGACGTGTCAATAATACATCTGCAGCACACCTAACTCAATTGGAAGCGCAGGGGACATATACAACTTCCTCCGCTAATATTCTTACGTTCGGTATCGCTGCGAATTACGACCGTGTATATTCCGATATATTCGGATCTCATCCGGGAATTGGAGCCGCTTTTTTCCTGCAGGATGAGCTTACGCCTTTTCAGTCGCTAAAACTGACAGCGGGAATAAGGTACGACTGGCAGATAATATGGAAAAAGATTTTTTCATCTCCCGCTGCTACTTCTCCGTCTCAGTTCAATCCAAAAATCGGATTGATGTTCTCTCTTGACCCGATAACAACGTTCAGGGCTTCTTACGGCGGAGGATTTCGTTATCCTTCTATCAGCGAGTTATTTACATCCGTTTCCACGGGTGTCAGTGAGATTAGCATCGTACCTAATGACAGCTTAAAGCCGGAGCGCAGCGTTTCATTCGAGATAGGCGGATCCCGATGGTTTAGCGACCATGTTTTTCTCGATTTTGCACTTTTTCAGAGTGATTACTATGACCTTATTGAAGCCGGTGTAAATCCAAATAAGTTCGAGATACTTTTCAGCAATGTGACGCGGGCAAGAATTCGCGGCCTTGAAGCCGGGATAAAAACCAACTGGTTCAGTCAATTAATATCAACTGATTTCAGCTACACGTATATCGATCCTGTTGACCTGAGTAATAATTCCGTTCTAAGGTTCAGGCCGCGGCATTTATTTTACGCTTCATTAAACGGTAACTACCGCCAGTTACGGGCAGAAGTTAATTTCCGCTATGTGAGCAGGGTGGAAGCGATAGATGAAAACCTTGTTCGTCTTGCTCCTATAGTTGACGGAGACCAGCGTGTAGCTTGCAAAGTCGTGGATGCCGGCATTACTTATAATCTTATCAATGCAGGCTTGCCTCTAAGCATCGGATTAACGGTAAAGAATTTA
>CAZYAM010000066.1:2861-10388 GCA_964645575.1 uncultured Ignavibacteriaceae bacterium | reverse complement strand
AACTCGCTTTCCGATGTCGGATGCATAATTGCAATGAATTGATCATTTGGCCCTTGCGCTACTTTAAGGATTCCGTCTGATACAAATATTTTCAATAGCGGGCCGCCTGTTATTTGATATTTGCCGCAGTATGATTTCAGAAGTTCAAGCGAAGGTTTTGAGATACTGACAATATCCGTAGTTAAATTGTCATTAACCTTAAGATAGGCGCATTTTGACCTTAATTCTTCATTCCCAGCATTTAAGAACGCTTCACTTAATTTCCAGTGCTCATCGAAGAATCCGGATCCAATGAGAATTTTTTCATTTGTTGCACTGGCCGAATAATTCGGGATTTTCCCGTCAGCAATAAAATAATCATACTGATGAAGTTCCTGCTGATTCGGATCATAAAGTGATAAACCGGCTTTGGATGTTCCGGCAATGATGTTAATATATCTGTCGGAATTATACGGATTCCGGTATACCGATTGGAAAAATGCGTCTTTTGCTTTGAATGATTTTCCGTCTATTACAATTTTTTCGGATTTGACCTGGAAAGGGATCTTTTCAAATACCTTTTTCGATATTGAATTTTCTTCAGGACCTCCCAGCAAACACAACGAATATTGTGTCATTTCTGTTTCCGTTACATCGGCATCGTTCTTAACTCTCGGTTCAAATTTCTGAAATCTCTTCCAGCCCTGTATGATAATATCGGCTTTTTGACGTATGATTTTGTTGATAACGGAGTCGGACGATGAAGTTCCAATGACAATTAGGAAAGGAGTATTTTGAAAGTCGGAAACCGGACCTGCTGTCATAGGAGTTTTTTTTACTTCCGCGAGTGAATTGTAATTCTTATCTGTTAAAATAATCTTTTTTGAAGAAGGATTATTTATCGTCATTTTTGTGCCGTTCCAGAACACCTGTATGGGTTTTGAATAATCTACCAATGTTTTACCTGGAGTGATGGACAATTCCAATACGTTTTTCGAATCAACGCGTATCGTGTTATTTTCCAGCACCTCCGCGTTTACTGTCATAAATTCATTTGGATCTCTCTTTTGCAATACTTTTATCCAGTACGCAGAGGCTGTTTGTAAATCCGCCGCCCTTACGCGTACCTGCCGGGGGAATGAATTTCTTTTGTGCTGCAGCATCCAGGCTATCGTTTGATCCGAAAGTCCTAAATCAGAATGCCCTTTATCAGGTACTTCAATATAGCGCACATCATAATTCCACCGCTGAAGCATGCGTACGAGATAGCGGGAGAGGTTGACATTCACACTCTGGTCCTGATCACCATGAGAGACGAGTATCGGCATATTCACCAAGGATTCTAATTGGGCAGTCGAACTTGATTTATCACTCTGAAATATTTCCCGGCTGCTCATCTTTTCAAGGATTTCTTTTGGAGTAAGCACATGATAATCTCCTCCTCCGTAAACAGGAGCGATTGCCGCAAATAATTCCGGATGCCGTGTGGCAACATTCCATGTTCCGAATCCGCCCATTGAAGCGCCCGTTAAATAAACTCGTTCTTCGTCTACGTTGAACTTTTGTTTTGCCATCTCAATACATTTTAACACATCGCGGTCGCCCGGTCCTGAATATTGTGTATTTCCTCGACCGTGCGGTTCAATATAAATAACATCGTATTTATCGCTTGCAGCGTCATGTCGTTTATCGACACTCCACCATTTTATATACTCCGGATTATCCTGGTTATATCCATGCAAATAAACAACCACAGGCCATTTTTTAGAGGGATTATAATGAAGAGGCAAGTAACATCTGCAGAACTGAGGTGTGTTATCTATATCGTCAATATATGTCATGCGAATAAAACCATTGGAACGAATCTGCTTTTTGGCTTTGAACTCAGCGAACTCCAGCAATGGCGGATGTATTGAGTTGAATTTTGACGAATCAGGATTTTGAAGATTATTGCCTAACCGATCGATTATCATATCCGCCAGCATCCTGTGCAGGGATGCATCCGGCGTTCTAACATTTTTATCAGGAGCTGTATTGACAATCGTGCGTGCATCCGCTAAAATATCACCTTTATACCAAGTAGCATATTTAAAACATTCTTTCCCTCGAATATCTTTGTACATAAATCGGAATTCGTACATTCCATCCGGCCAGTTTTTATAATTGAGTATAATCGGTTTGGAGGAATAAAATGTTCTCTTTGCAACAACATTTCCGCCGGCTCCGCAAACCTGCATTTGCACTGTTTGTCTTAATATTGTTTGATCGAGATTGCTCTGAGAAGAGACTGCAAGCGTTTTTTCTTCAGGATTTATATTTGTTAAAGAGAATTCGATATTGCCGGTTATAGTATTGAATTGGTTCGCATTCTCCAGTAAACGCACTGCATATCCCCATCCGCCGGCTCCCTGCTGGATTTTCAGCAGCAAATAATTATCGCCGGCATTCATATCTGCATTAACTAAATCTTCATCCAACGTAAGTCCCCTCTGCCTTAAATTACGATGTACCATCTTTCCGTTCACCCAGACTTTTACTCCGTCATCGGTGCCTATAGTCAGGTAAACCCTGCCGAATTCTTTCCGGTTGATGATTGTATAGGCATATGCCACGACATTTTCATTTTTTACTCCCTGGTAAAACCTTAACAGATCGACAACATTCTTACTATTCGCCGGCATCCATTTCAATTCATGACCCGATATTTTTATCACTTGTCCTTCAACAGGCCGAACCGATGCCTCTCCGCCGCACTCAGCCAGAAAATCCTTATCAGTCTCTTCAATTTCCTGAATTGGAATAACACCGAGCACCAGCCAGTTCTGAAGAAATACCGATTGATCAAATTTCCAGGGATTACGCATTGTCTCTTCGAGATTTTTTTCGTCCAATAAATTAGGTTGCGAAAAGGCATTACAGAGAAAGAAAAGGGATAAGCAAAGCAAGGGAATAAGAAAAAAGGCGCAGGTTGTTTGTTCGGGTCGCGGTTTCATTTGTTTCCTCCGTTTTATACTTGTAAAAGGCAGATATATACTTGTAAAAGGCAGATATTACATAGAATCTAATTAGCTTTATATTATACGGTGTTTGCTTTTCAATGTTGCACTAAACGCCGTATTTATAAAAGGGATCGGTTGGCATCGAAATCCCGATTATCAGTTTTGATTCTGAAACTGGAAATATGTTTATAATCAGTTTCTACCGCGGTTTGATTTTATTTTTTTACGTGATAAGGATACCCCGCCAAATCCGCTTATAATTGCAATATAGAAGCCGAAGTCATACCAAAATCCTGTGTTATTCACTTCATAAATCCTGACTAATGGATTGAAGATGCTGATTATCAGCGAGATGGGTGCGATCCAGCCGTGCCATATTCCGAAAAAAAATCCGGCAGAATGTTCACCGGGAAAATCTCCGCCACCGGGCACGCATGCCGCCATTGTAACGGTGATTATTGCGATGAGTGAAATAAATACGAGAAATTTTATTTTCATAATAACTCCGCTGTTAAGAATAATTATATGAGATATTACTACGATTCAACTGTTACGGTTGTTGCAAGAGTACGGTTTTCTTTCGGTTGAACAACTACGATATCATTGTACGCATTGACCGCTTCAACGCAAATCATTGTTTTATATCCGTCATCCGGCATATCGGCGATTTTCTTTGCCATTTCTGCTCCCGGATTCCAGACGACTGTAACCCGGCTTCCCTTTTTTCCCACACGTATTTTTCGTGATAATCCGGAATCTTCAATTATGCAGTCTGAAGTTGTATCGATATAGCGGCGGTTTTCTTCTTTCTGAATAACTAAATTATCTTCTTCCTGGGCTGATGGGACAGTCGCACCAATTCCGTTGTAATAACGACTCCCGCGGAGTCCTTTGATTTTTATATTTGCTATATCACTCACGGTAAAATACGAGTGCAGCGCGCCGGTATAACTTAACTGTTCCTTGCTCGTGTTTGTGCAGCGGAATGCTACATTCAACGAAGCTCCAACAGTAATAATCATTTCTGCAAGAAAAGAATACGGCCAGAGAGTTTTTAATTTTTGATCCTGCTGCAAGCTCAAACACAGCTGTGTCTCACCTCCCGGCAGATCGGCCGTTTTTGTGACTTTCCACATCTGCAGCCGTGCAAATCCATGCTGCGGTTTTTGCGAATCGGATGCATGCGGACCGAACCATGGAAAGCAAATAGGAATTCCTCCGCGGATAGGATTACCTTCTTCGAATGTGCTTTGACTACTCATCCATAGCACTTCTTCCTGACCTTTTGGCTGGTAGCTGAGCACATGTGCGCCGTAAATGGAAACTAGTACTTTGGCAAATTTATTTGTTATTATCGCTATGGGAAGTCCGCCATGCTCCGATGTGATTTCTAACTTACCCGGTATCCTGTGTTTTTTATTGAGAGATGAGAAATTCAATTTATTCCTTTCTTTTTATTGAGTTTAGAATAACTGGTAAAATAAAAAAATGTATCAGTTTATGTCGGTGAAAGCAAGAGAACATAATTATAAAGCGAAGTAAGTAGAATTATTGCAGAATATTTATTAAAAATATGATAAGGGAAAAGGCGCGCGACCTATATATGACACACAAGAATGTGTGTTCCACGGATGTGTGATGTATAGAGGTAATCGTGAATATGGAATATTTTGTAGGACAATCATTCTTGATTGTCGAAATTCCGATCTTCTGCATGATGCTTTACGACACGTGCCTGCGTATGAAAAATGACTTCTTCGGCTATGTTTGTCGCTAAATCGGCAACACGTTCCATATTTCTGCTGATAAGACTTAATTCCAATCCGCATTCAGCCGTCTGCTTGTTGCTCTTCAGCAGTTCAATAACCGTTCGTATTACCGTTCGGTTAAGATTATCGATCTGATCATCTGTTTTCAGAACAGCGCTTGCTTTCACAGGATCAAGAAGTATAAAGCTGTCAATCGCTTCTTTTAACATGGTTCTTGTGATTTCTGCCATTTTAGGAATCTCATTAAGCAGCTCTACATCCGGGATTGAACAGAGCACCTGTGCTGCCTGAGCGATGTTCACTGCGTGATCACCGATACGTTCCAGATCATTATTGATCTTTAATGCTGCAAGAATAAAACGCAAGTCGCTTGCTACCGGCTGCTGCAGTGCCAGTAAATCGACAATAGCATTATCTATCTCGATCTCAAGTGCATCTATTCGTGCATCCGATTCGATGACCTTTTGTGCCAGTTCTCGATTTTTTTCCGTTACCGAACGGATCGATAGTGCAATATTCTCCTCCACAACGCTTCCCATTTTGATAAGCGAGGTTTTGAGGCTTTCTAATTCTTTTTGAAAATGACGTTCCATCGCGGTATCTCCTTTTATCCAAACCTTCCTGTAATATAATCTTCAGTTTGTTTTTGTTCCGGTGCCGAAAAAATGTGTTTTGTTTCGCCGAATTCTATCAATTCGCCTAAATACAGAAATGCCGTATAATCGCTGGCGCGAGCGGCTTGCTGCATATTGTGTGTTACAATGACAATCGTGTAATTCTTCTTTAGTTCCTGCATCAGTTCTTCGATTTTTAACGTTGCGATAGGATCGAGCGCAGAACAAGGTTCATCCATAAGAATAATCTGCGGTTTCATTGCCAAAACCCGTGCAATACATAAACGCTGCTGCTGTTCGAGAGAAAGGCGCAGTGCAGATTGGTTGAGACGATCTTTCAAATCATTCCACAGTAACACGTCTTTTAACGACTGCTCGATTATCTCCGTATGGTTTTTCTTTGAATGCTCGTGATGAATTTCAAGGCCGAAAGTCAGATTCTCGCGTACTGATAATGGAAATGGATTAGGCCGTTGAAATACCATTCCGACTTTTTTCCTTAGTGATATCAGATCGGTGTCCGGGGAAAATATATTGCTGCCTTCGACCAGTACTTCTCCGGTAACGCGGACTCCTTCAATCAGGTCGTTCATACGATTGAATACACGTACGAGAGTCGATTTACCGCAGCCTGACGGCCCGATTAATGCGGTGATTCTTTGTTCCTGTATCGCGAGATTAATATCTATGAGTGCGTGGAAATTCGTATAATACAAATTCAGGTTATGCGTTTCTATTGTTAAATGCCCCATGCTCATCCGAATTTTCCCGTGAGATAATCATCTGTTCGTTTATCCTGCGCCATTGTAAATAGGCGTTTTGTGTCATTTAATTCTATCAATTCTCCCATTAGAAGAAATGCTGTCCGGTCGCCTACACGCGCCGCCTGAGCGACATTGTTCGTTACAAGAATAATCGTGTAACGTTCTTTGAGTATTCGTAAAGTTTCCTCGACACGCGCAGTCGAAATCGGATCGAGTCCGGAAGTAGGTTCGTCAAACATGATAATTTCCGGTTCAACCGCCAAAATGCGCGCGATACATAATCGTTGCTGCTGGCCGCCGGATAGATTCATAGCAGGCGTGTCGAGCCGGTCTTTCACTTCATCCCATAAGTATGCTTCACGAAGCCCCTTTTCGACGATTTGATTGAGCCTTGATTTTTTTTTAATGCCGTGCATGCGCGGCCCGTAGGCAACATTGTCAAAAATAGATAAGGGCAGCGGGAATGGGAGTGCAAAAACGATACTGACTCTTTTCCGAAGCGATTCTACATCAATGGTGTCTATATCCTGATTGTCTATGAGAATCGTACCGGTTTTTTTATATGACGGAATGAGATCGTTCAGACGATTTAAGGATTGCAGCAGCGATGATTTTCCCGAGCTCGCCGGGCCGATCATCGTGAATATTTCATTTAGATAAATATCCAGATTCAGTCCTTTTAGCGCTGTGACATCGTCAAAATGGATAGAAAAATCACGGATTGATATTTTTACTGCCGAGGATTCTACCATTTTTTACGTTTCCTGAATTGGTACCGTAGAATGATAGCAGCGAGGTTTAAAAGCAGCACCAGTAAAAGGAGGACGAGGGCCGTTCCGTATCGAATGTTTTCAGGAATACCGGGAACCTGTGTGGAAATAACATACAGATGATACGGTAACGCCATTGTTTGATCGAATAATGATGTCGGCAGTTTTGGGAGATAAAACGCTGCAACGGTAAATAGAATAGGTGCTGTCTCACCGGCTGCGCGGCCGAGCCCGAGAATCGTTCCGGTTAAAATTCCAGGCAACGCATGGGGCAATACAGAATGCCGAATCGTCTGCCATTTACTGGCGCCTAATGATAAACTTACGATGCGAAACGATTTTGGAACGCTTTCCAACGCTTCACGTGATGCTGTGATAATCACCGGTAAAATCATAATTCCCAGCGTAAGAGAGCCTGAAAGAATCGAAGCTCCGAATCCTAAGAATAGAACAAATATGCCTAATCCGAATAGGCCGTAGACAACTGATGGAACTCCTGCAAGATTCACGATAGCGAGTTTTACAATACGGTTTATGAGAGTTTCCTGCGAATACTCAACAAGATAAATTGCAGAGAGAACTCCTAACGGCACTGCAAAGAGAACGGCTCCAAGTACCAGATAGAGTGTTCC
>CAZYAM010000066.1:0-2761 GCA_964645575.1 uncultured Ignavibacteriaceae bacterium | reverse complement strand
CCGATCGCAAAGAGTGCGGCATAGTGTTCGCCTCCCTGGACTGTCTCACCCATTTCAGCAGCAACTGTTGCAGTTAATGTACGTACAGGCTGAAGAATACTGTGGGGGATGAGGGCAGCGTTTCCGGTTACCATCATTACCGCCATTGTTTCACCGATAACTCTGCCGATGCCGAGCATGACCGCAGCAAGCATTCCCGGACGGGCAGCGTATGCGACTATGCGCCATGTTGTCTGCCATTTTGTAGCTCCCATGGCAATTGCCGCTTCACGGTACTGGCGCGGAACCGCAGTAATTGCATCTTCTGCAATAGAAACAATTGTCGGCATTGCCATAAAGGCGAGTGTGATAGCGCCTGACAATGCCGTGAGGCCTGTCGGCAGGTTGAATATTGTTTTAATCAACGGGCCGAGTGTTATCATTCCGATAAAGCCGATTACGACCGAAGGTATAGCTGCGAGAAGTTCGACGCCGGCTTTCATAATTTCTTTAGTTTTGCGCGGAGCGATTTCTGCAATAAAAAGAGCGCTTGCAATTCCTATCGGAATGGAAATTATTCCTGCGCCTGCTGTTACAAGAATAGAACCGAGTATCAACGGCAGAATTCCGAACTGAGGCGGATCGGAAATCGGGTACCAATTACGTGCAAATAGAAAATCGGAAAGAGGGACCTGCCAGAAAATAGAGAGCCCTTCTTTTAAAAGAAATGCAAAGATCAATGCCACGATGATAATGGACATGATTCCACTCAGGAAAATCATCCGTTCAATGATGAATTCTTTTATTTTCCGCAGACGCACCACCCCATGTCCCCTCCTCGTTGAGGAGGCCTGCTCGCCGCACAATGTATGCTTTGGCAGGCGGGGGATAGAGGGGAGGTGAAACATACTGTAAAACTTTTTATTCACTTCTGTTTTTATTTAAGGTATAATACAAGTGATTATTTATTTAGAAACCGGTACAAAATCTATCTTTTTCACAATCTCTTGACCGGCAGGAGAAAGGACATAATCGATGAAAGACTTCACCAGTCCTATTGGTTCACCTTTGGTATATATAAGAAGCGGACGTGAAATCGGGTAAGCGCTGCTGATGACATTATCCATGGTCGGAGAAATTGCAGGTGAATTCTTATCTTTTGCGATCTTTAAAGCTTTCTCTTTCGCTGTTATATAACCCATACCGTAGTAGCCGATAGCATCGATATTCTGCGAAACTTCGTCGGCGATAGCCTGCGAGCTTGAAAGCAGCAGCGCTTCCGGAGTGAATTCTTCCTTGTTGTCCGGATCTCCATGACGAAGGACTTGTTCTTTAAAATAGACATGTGTGCCGGAATTTACCTCGCGGGAAAGGAGAACGATCTTTGCATCACGCCCGCCGAGTTCTTTCCAGTTCTTAATTTTCCCGGTATAAATATCGGCAAGCTGGTCGATGGTAAGCTCTGAAATTTTGTTTGCCGGATTTACAACGACGGCAAGGCCGTCAAGTGCTACAATAAATTTTATCGGTGTAAATCCTTTGGATTCGACCAGTTTAATTTCACTTTCTTTCATCTCGCGTGATACTTCTGCGATATCGCATGTATTGTTCACCAATGCCGATATGCCTGTCCCTGAGCCGCCGCCTGTTACCGCTATAGATGTATCGGGGTGCTGCTTCATATATTCCTCAGCCCATGCCTGTCCGAGGTTGACCATAGTATCCGACCCCTTGATTTGCAGGGAATCGGATTGTTCATTGCTTTTCCTTGCGCAGCCGCTGATCAGGAGCAGCGTTATTGTTGTGCCTATTATAAAGTGTGATGATTTAATCATACTCGCATTTCCTTAATTAAGTGGATATTCTCTGAGTTATCTTGCTGCTTAAATATACGTAAACATTTTGTAAACATATTGTTATGAAATTGTTAAGAAAATGGGAAGGATATATCCGGTATTATGATATACTATGGATCAAGTTGTTTTAAAAAACCTTTATTTCCAGTGCGACTGTGGTGTTTTTTTTATATGCGCGTCAGTATTGTGTCTGATTGTTCTCTGATGTAATTTATTTATAGTTGATTGATATAGAGATCGTCACTTTTAGCGCCAATGAATCTGAAGAACCAACATTACAGAAAATCTATACGAATTAAAGATTATGACTACTCACAACCCGGTGAATATTTTATAACGATATGTTCGTACAATCGAGAATGTATTTTTGGCGATGTGATAGACGGAGAAATGCGATTATCACGGTTAGGTGAGATTGTCCTGGATACATGGAATGATTTACCCAATCATAATTATGCGATAGAATTAGATGAATTCATTATAATGCCGAACCATATCCATGGAATCATAAGAATAAATGATATTGATGTATGGGCGGGTTCAGAACCCGCCCCTACAGGAAAACGGCATGGTTTAACAGAAATAATTCGGCAATTGAAAACATATTCATCGCTGCGGATAAATAAGATACGGAATACTATTGGTAATCCGGTGTGGCAGCGTAATTATTACGAACATATAATACGCAGTGATAGAGAATTGAATAACATCAGGGATTATATAACAAACAATATTCTCCAATGGTTTTTCGACACAGAGAATCCACAGAATATACCATTGTGATAAAAAGGTTTCTTCCGGCAGTCGGCACATCCGGGTGTGTTTTTATACCTTGCTTTTCTATGTAGAAAACAGGATATTATTTTTGAGGCGTCAGAAGCAGGCGGAGATCCAAAAAGAATTATTCCAATAAGTAGATATTTTAT
>CAZYAM010000065.1:0-15059 GCA_964645575.1 uncultured Ignavibacteriaceae bacterium | reverse complement strand
AAGTGTTTTCTTAAAGTACAAGTCTTAACTGTGATATTTTTCGCTGAGCAGTTACTAAATTCTTATCTTTAATAATAGAAATACTGCGGGTCAAATAAAAGCCACTTTTTACTATAAATTAACCCAATCGCGCAGAGAGTAAATGTTAATGCGGTTGGTGGAGCTTCCGGTATTGATATAATCCTATTCCTTTTTCTTTTTTAAAATAGCGGGAGATGTGTTCAACATCCGTAAAATTAAAAAGTGATGTTATTTGAGATATAGATAAATTTGTTTCCATAAGTAATTTTGAAATCCAATCAACACGTACTTTTCGAATTTCACCATAGACAGATCTGTGAATTGTCTTCCTGAATCGTTGTTCCAGTGTACGTCTGCTAATGCCGGTTGTTTTTACTACATCCTTGACGAGGATTTTATTTTTTGCATTTTCTCTTATAAAACGAATTGCCGAAGCAACTTCGTTATCTTTTATTGCAAGAATATCCGACGACTGTCGTTGGACTATATGGGTTGGAGTAACTATTATTTGCTGCCCGTTCATTTTTTTGTTTTTTATTAATTTATCCAGTAGTTCAGCCGCTTTGTAACTGGCCGATTCGACATTCAATGCGATACTGGTCAGCGGCGGATCTCCAATCTCACAAATCATCGGATCGTTATCAACACCTATAACTGCAACGTCATCCGGCACTTTAAAATCATTCAGTTTGCAGACCTCCAGAATATGCTGTCCCCGGTCATCATTACAAGCTAAAATCCCTACGGGTTTCGGAAGTGTTTTTATCCATTCACTTACATGCCGTTGTTCTTTTTCCCAATCATTAGCCCTTATACTTTTTGGCGGAATATATAAATGTGTTTTGTAACCGGCTTGAACGTTGAAAAAACAAAAATACTGTCTGCGATCATTTGACCAATCGTAACCTTCAAAACCACAAAAAGCAAAATGCTTAAATCCCTTCTCAATAAGATGTTCGCTAGCAATTTTTGCTATAGAGCGAGAATCGGTTTTTATTACAGGCAGGTTTTTTGGATATGAGGAATTATGTATAGCAAGGATAGTCGGAATTTTAAGTTTCAGCAATTCCTTTGTTATCAGTGAATCACGCATAATAATCCCATCTGGCTTCCAATTTGTCAAATGAGGAATAGAAGACTTTAAACCGATCGGCTCTTTGTAAAATGACCACGGACCATTGAGTCTGGCATAACGGGCAACACCAATGATTAATTGTCTTCCGAATTCACGTGAGGTTTCGACCAGTAAAACTACTCTTTTCATAGCTTCAATGGGGAATATCGATCTCTATGTATTATTGTCAATTTCAACTTGGAGATAAATCCTTCTACTATTAAGATTTTTTTTATTTAATGTACTTATCGGCATACTTTAAAAAAGTTGACCAATTGGGTTCTGTTGTATGTCCACTTTTATGCTGACGAAAAGCTATTTCACCTTCTACCAAAGGTGTTTCAATGGGCGGAAAAACATATGTCCCTAATCCTTTCTTTCCAAGCAGTTCATAGACCGGACTGGCATAAGCGCCGCCCAGAAACATTCCTTTTGCATCTACCCATCCACCTTCGACTTCTAAAGAGCCGGAACTTATAAAGACCGGCCGAGGAGCACATAATGCTACAAGTTCATGTGCATCGATAGGTAAATTGTTTTTTGTTAACGGACCCGCATATTTTAAAAAGTTACCTGCAAACCAATGGTACTCTCCCGACGATGTGAGATTCTCCACTTGTTCTCCAAACAAACGGCGCAGAATTTTTGTACCTCCAGCTCCGGAAGATCCTACAAATGCTATCGCAAATCGCGAATCATATGCCATCGTCACTATGGCTGCTTTACCGTATCTCGATAGGCCTTCGATTATGACTTGTTTTGCATTAACCGATTTGTCTGTTTCAAAGTAATCCAATGCACGACTTGCCCCCCATGCCCACGCCCTTAATGCCCCCCAATCATCGGGCTTTCTGTGTTGTCCTTTATTCATTAAACCGACAATCCCGCTTGTTAATCCCGCTCCCCAATCTGCCTGATAACTTGCAGGGACAATAATCGCGTACCCCCATCCTTTCGAAAGCACCTGTTGCTGCCAGCTTGGTTCCTGCAGCATTCCTGCAGGCGGTTGTGGAAATTTAAATCCGGGAGGAAATACAAATCCAAATTCCATAACAACTGGAACCGGCAGCGTAGCTTTTTCCGGCACAGTGAGAGTTAATTGTATTGCAACATTAATGGAGGGATAAGAAGAGTTATCCACATGACCGGATAATTTTTTTACAACAACAGGAATTTCGTGTACGATTTCATTTGTCGTGCTTAAAATTTCCCAGGAGACATTAGGCATTTTTTGATGGATCCTTCCGTAGATTTCTCTGTCGAATAATTCAACTATCTCCGGCCGACGTTTTTTCCACCATGTTTCGCTATCAAGTACTTTATCACCATTATTTAAAATTAACGGATTCGGAAGACACGTATATGTCATAGCTTTTGACTCGTCGGTATTGGCAGCATTTGGCGCATTCGGATTTCCGGAAGGTCCTGCCCGTAACGAATCTATATACAGTTGTTTCAACATTAATCGATAATCTTCATTCGTCAGAGTATTTAAGATATCCAATTGTTGTCTAGTAAATTGAGCAGTTGACGTAACAGAAACAATCAACATATATGCAAACAGTATTGGTATTCTTTTCATTGATTACTCTTCCTGATAAAATATCAGTAGCAACGTCGGTTTAATCAACCTAACTAATTTGATTTTTTGAAGTTATATCAATCATATTTGTCTTGTATAGATTTATTTTTTAGCGTACAAGATGTCCAAATTATATATTCCAATAATTCATTATCTGCGGTAAGAAGGAATTCTGATGTGTTCTTTTAATTATATATAAATTAACATACGATTTAATTGACTGGAATTTTCATATGAATCAACAACATTTTCAAACCGAATTTTCCTCTATCAAGGCAGGGATCCTCAAAAAGCAATGAGAGTTAATGCTCGGATTCTATTTTTAACATCTCCGAAAGTATTCATACAGATGCCGGATACCTTTATTGGCATCGCTCAATTTATGAAACTTACACACGCAAAGAATATTTCTCTAACTTATTTAGCAATTTCGCAGCTATGTTTCGCAATGTCACATTCCCGCTGACAATGAGATTCACGAATTGAGATACAGCACCTACCACACCTTTATTTATATCATACAAAGCAATAGAAAGAACAGAGAAAATATTGCTATCGTTAAGTTCTGAACGATATTCTTCTACTTTTCATCCGATATCAGAATCCCTATTTTTTACAGAAGGCTAATAAGATTTTTTATGTTTATCCTTTCGTAATGCTTCTATAAAGTTGTTACAAATTCACTTATTCAGACGAGCTTGGCATTGCTAGCAGCTTTTGAATTTCCGGATTATTTAGATTCTCCCGCGTAGCGATCTGCACATCGATATCTACATTAACCGGAACTTTCTTTCCACGAAGATAATCGACCATGCTTTTTACGCTTTGATATCCCATACGTGTCGGATCTTGTGCAACCAGTGCATTTACTTCCCCCTTTTTTAATGCATCAACAACAACAGATGGTGTATCGAAGCCTACAAATTTTATTTTTCCGGCTAATTTGGCATTCTGCAATGTATACAGCATAGCAATTGTAGTTGATTCATTAGGACAGAAAACTCCATCTGCTTCTTGGAGTTTTTCCAATATACTCTTACATGCTTTTTTCGCTTCATCTAAAGTGCCGCCAGAATAACGGTCTTTCTCTATTAATTGAATTTTTGGGTATTTAGCCATTGCTTCGAGGAATCCTTCTTCACGTTCAGCAGTGTTAGCCTGATCTTTTACATGTCGTAACAGTACAACCTTACCTGTGCCTTTCAGCAGCGTAGCCAGATGTTTACCTGCAAGATTGCCCGCTTTTCTATTATTTATTCCTACGAAACAGATGAAATCTTTTCCCGGCACACCTTTGAGTGAACTGTCAAAAATTATAACAGGTATCTTTTTATTCATGGCTTTTGCGACAGATCCTGCCAATGCGTTTTGATGTATCGGGGAGAGAATAATTCCTGAGATATCACTCGTAATACTCTTCTCGAATATCGAAATCTGTTGATCTACATTATCCTCTGCAGCCGGGGCATCCCAAATGATTTCAATACCGGAGAGGGCAACAGCTCCTAATTTTACACCTACTTTTGCAGATTTCCAAAATAACGCATTATCACTTTTAGGAATAACTACAATCTTTAATTTTTCTTGTGCCAATACTATATTCTGCATATTGAGCAGGATAATAATGACAGCTAATATACCACAATATATTTTTTTCATTTTAGTTACTCCTATTTAAGATATTATTATTTAATTATGTAAGTAAACACAAATATACTTTTACTCTTATCGTCTCCAATTTAAAATCCTCTATTGAATAATATAGAATATCATATAATAAATAACACTATTTATGAATTATATATTGGTTATGGTTTACCTTGGATCATGAATCTTATAATACTCAAGATCATATTCGGGTTTTTCCAATCCTTCGGGGATTGGTATATGTGAGAACGTTTGAAAGTACAACACGCATCCATCTCTCCATGTAACGGCATCCTCTTGTTGGATTTGTAAAAACATGTGAACAGATTCAAATTGTTCTTGGTCGATTTTGCCTTCAAGGGAATTCCATATTCTTTGCATTTCTCTCACACCTTCGACGCCTGCGTAATAATGATAACATAGTTCATCCCAAAGCGTTTTCCCCGATTTTAATCTGAATGTCCAGGGAACATGATGAAACCAGAGGAGATATTTTTCAGGGCATTTTTCAAGCAAACCAAAGGTCTCTGTAATAGGTGGAAAATATTGACTTACTGCATCGCTTCCGGTTTTTGTACGATTAAATCCGATGCCTATGCTGTCTGCCCTATGGTAATAGGGTGAGTTCCATGTTGCGTGCTCAGAATTGTTAACCCATGGACCGCGGTAACCGCCCCAGCCCATTAACATGTTCAATCCTAGAGGATCCATGTAATTAACAATATGTTCTCTTGAATCCATCATTATCTTTTTAATCGGTTCTATAATTTTATCATCATTTGAAAATGTCATCCTTATCCATTCATCTGCAATCTGTTCCGAAGTGATATTATAATCCCAGGCTAAACGACTTAACGTATACCAGTTTGCCTGACCAAATATATTGCCGGTCCAGTTTTCATCGAGATATATATTCGCAACACCTACCATCCCGCTCATTTTATAATTATGCAACGATCCATCGATTACTTTTGCTACCGTTGAACCCTCCCCTTTTACATACGTATCAGCCATTAAGACTTCACGCCACATGGGAGCCATATAACCTACATTAACTGACTTTCCCAATCCTCCCATACTAATGTCAATTTCCATTATTAAAGGTGTATGAGGCATGGCCCCGAATAAGGGAGTGAAAGGTTCACGAGGTGAAAAATCAAGCGGTCCGTTTTTTACCTGCAGTACAACGTTGTCGGCAAATATTTCATCTAACGGTTTGAAAATATCATAAGCCTCGCGGGCACGATCTTTTGGATTATATTCGTAAACAAATGTCCGCCAAATAACAATTCCGTTATGAGGTTTAAGAACTTCAGCAAACATATTTGCACCTGCTGCCTGGGACTTTCCGAAATCACCTGGTCCCGCTTCATCTTCGGAATTAGCTTTTACGAGAAATCCTCCGAAGTTAGGGATGAGTTCATAAATTTCATTTACTTTATTTCTCCACCACTCTTTTACTTCAGGAACATCGGGATCGGCAATTTTCATACCTCCAAGTATCACCGGAGCATTAAAATTAGGGCTCATAAAAACTTTTATACCGTATGGACGAAACAAGTCAGCAAGAGCAGCATATTTAATCAGAACTTCTTGAGTAAGGAACAACGGATCAGCATCCACACAGTTCAGCGAAGTTGCATTTATTCCGATAGAAGCATTAGCCCTGGCATAATTAATATATCGTTGTCTGATATATATTGGGAGCGTATTCCAGTCCCAAATAGAGAGGAGACCCCGATATTCGTGTGTACCATTTAACATATCCCAATGGTTTAGCATTCTCAGTTTCATCTTAGGAGACGAAATTATATCAAGCGAAGAAATATCATCGCGGGATTGCAGCAATTTTAAGAAGTGGAAAACTCCATACAGTACTCCAATATCCTGATTTGCCGTAATAACGATGACTTTTTTTTCGTTCACTTTCGCATTTGAAATAACAAATCCTTCGTCGCCAACTTTCGCGAGTTTGCTTTTCAGATCAGCATCCTGATGCAACGACAAATTCTGGAAGGCACCCGCGATGACAGTTCCGTTTTCTTTCACATTATCAACTTGCGGAATAGTCGAGCCCAACAGTCCATTCAATCCAGTCTGGAGTTCATGTCTTGCCGCTTGAATTGTAGCAGATTCTCCTTTCACCATAGAGGCGTGAATCAGGTTTTCATATTCTTTCAATAAGCGCGCATTTGAAATCAAGTCATATTTAAGCCAGAGCCTGTACCCGTCTTCGGCAAAAATAAAATTTCCAGCTGTGAGCATAAAAATTATGAATAGTAATGAAAAGATGTGTTTTTTCATTTTTTCACCTCACTTAAGCAGAATATTTTTTTCTATTGTATCTGTTTGAGCATGTATCCATATAGAGAACGACAAGAACTACGGGAATAATGAGCATATATTTTAGTAATATTTATTTGAATAAATATCCTTTATAATTTTCTCAATTAATAATTCGATACAAACGTGGTTATACTTGACGATTCCAAAGTATAAGTGAAACTGCCGTCTGTTACATTAACTTCACTTCCTTCTTCACAATTCTTCGATTCGGATGTAGTATAAGGAGTAAGGATTGTCGTCATTGCTCCATCTTGTATCTTGAAAACTTGTTTTAATTGTGTAGAACCGGTATTTACAGCCACGATAATGATTTTGGAGGATGAAGGATCTTTATAAGCAGTAGTGCTGGCAGCTCCGAGAGCAGGATAAACGCTGCTTTCAACTCTGTAAAAACCGGGACGAATAAATTTGGAGAACTGCGACATAACGTATCCTTTTTTTGTAACTTCACCTTTGTTAGGATAGATTTCATTTGGATCTTGAGGATTCGTGGCTTTTTCTCCGTCACCTAGCGGTCCATAATACCTTACAATAGTCCACCAGACATAAGCACTCATATCAGCGTTCATTACATCGTTCATTTCTTTTGCCAGTTGAATAGCCCATGACAAATTAAATCCCGAATTATTTTCACCAATTAAATGCTCGGTCATCCATACTTCTTTACCTTTGCTTTCTGCTAAAGGATATGATGTAAGTCCGCCGCCATAAATATGTCCGCAAATAATATCTGTATTTGCACAAGCAAGGGAATCATTCAGAATCGGATCGGAATATGAGTGGTCAAAATGAAAAGACTCCGGTGCCATAACTTTTGTTCCGACTATTTCATGTGCATAATCTCTCATAAATGTAAATATTTCATCAGAAGTCCAACTTGTCCATTGATCTTCAATATCCGGTTCATTCTGAATCGAAATGCCGTAAATTGATACACCGTTATTTTGCATAAATGAATTATAGGAATTTAGATGTGCGGCATATTCATTATACTTGTCGTAACGAACTCTGCTTACACCACCTGCCGTTGTTTCAACTATATTGCTTGGAGCATACCAAGGTGCAGCAATGATTATCGCGCCCAAATCCCTGGCTTTCTTTACAGACGTTAAGTATTTGCCCCAAATAGTACTATCAGGTTCAATCGTTAATCTCAGAATCGAAAATCCTAACTGACCATCACCTGTACCAAAAGCAGTTTCAACTTCAGAAATTGTCATAACAGGTCTATACCACGGACTTGCCGCCCCAAAACCACTAATAATCTGATGAAGACTGTCAAAATCTATTGTTGCCACCGGCAGGTAATCCACACTGAAATTAATTGTCGTATCATTTTCTATAATAATGCCTGTAATTTCTTCCGATACTATAAAAGGAGAAGTTACACCGGTATTTTCGATTCTAACCGTATAAGTATTTCCCTGATTATTTCGGATCGTATTTGTCTTTAATAAGGATTCATTCGAAGCGAGTGTTCGAGGAAGCGAAAGCAAAACTTTGCTGCCTTTATTAAAAATCATCTTTCTTACCTGGGATTCACCATCTGCATCCAATCTATAAAAATATATTCCGTTTGCAACTCTGGATCCGAGATCGATACCTCCGTCCCATAATATACTATGCCGACCGACAGCTTGCCGCCCAATATCATATTTTCGTACTACTCTTCCAAGTATATCATATATCGTTACTTGAATATTCGATTCTTTATTGATTTCGTATGGTATAGCTGTTGAAGACGAAAACGGATTTGGATAGTTCTGTCCCAACTGGAATTTAGTTGGATGAGTATTGACATTAGATTCTATTGAAGTTACAATGTTAATTTGGTAAATTCCTGAATCGTCTGTCAAAGCAGAGAATTTTCTCGTGGTATCGGCTCTATCAATAAAAGTAACAGAGGCATTCCGTACCGAGTACCTTGACGAAGTTATTTTACCACTTATTGAAAATGTTTGGCCGTAAACTTGTAGGAAGAACATAGCATGAATGACGAAAAGGAAAATGAAATTAAAAATAAATTTCCCTTTCACCGGATTATTTAAGGATTGTTTTGACATAATTTATTTCCTTACTTATTAAGTAAGTTAATTTATTCAAAAAAGTTGATTTAACATAAACTAGTTCCTATAATTTACATGCATCCTGAGTTACGGAATAGCTGCCTGAATGTTTTCTTCGTTTACTAATTCCGTAACTTCTTTTCCAAGAATATCTTTCTTCTTCCTATACCTCATTTAAAAAGTGTTAGATCGACCGCTTCAGCTATCATCCTGTGTCCTGTTTCATTGGGATGTAGATGATCGCCCGTATCTGCTGCGGGCAATAAACGCAGCGGATCATCTGGATCACGCAATGCCGAATCGAGATCAATGACAGCGTCAAAACTACCACTACTCCGAATCCATTCGTTGACCTTATTTCGCGCTAATTCACAATAATCTGTATCGTAAAAAGAGCCACCGAATGGAAGTATCGTTGCTCCATAAACCCTAATGTCTTTAGCATGGGCACTATCAATCATCTGTTCGTACGCGGCAATCAGATCGTTTGCTACTTTGTCTGCAGTCTCAGCATCTTGTGTCTGACCAATGTCGTTTATACCTTCCAGAATAATAAGCCAACGTACCTTGGTTGCCCCAATCACGTCGCGCTCAAAACGGCTCAGAGCAGAGGGACCCAGACAATCACGAAGTACACAATTTCCTCCAATCCCCTGGTTCAGAACAGCCACAAGGCGGGTGTCGGGATTATCCTGAAGACGGCGCGCCAGTTCATCCGGCCAGCGATTTTGTTTGTTTGTGCCCGAACCGCGTCCATCTGTGATAGAATTGCCCAGCACAACAACAGCTGCTGCTGCCTTTTCCGCTACTACATCAATGCCGTTGATTATGTACCAGTGATCTTTCCGGACAGCATCAGGAAATTCCATTGCGGAGACTTCATTTCCGGGAACCAGGTATGAGGTGGTTCGCGATCCCGGATGTCCAGTCAAATCCGTTGGTGTATCTCCAAAGTGAATCGTGATTGCTATATTGGTTCTTGGCTCCAAAACAAACTTGAAAGGATCCGATATAATCGCAGAACCTGGCTCAATTGTTACTTCCGGCTTTCCATCGAATTTTAGTGCCTGATCAGTGCTCGGGACAACTGCACTACTATCTGCTGAGACGGCAATATGTACAGCTTTCAGTGTTACAGGATTCGTGCTGAATTCGTTAGAGAATCGTACCCGCAAGCTGTCTCCTCCAAGAGAAACACGGACTACTTGCCGGAGTGTATTCTGGCTCAAGCCTGGTCCCGGCGGCATATTGCGTGGTTCGACAAGCTGTGATGCCGTTCTCCAGGTTCCGACCCACTCTTCGTCTGGATTAGATATGCCTGTCGGTTCCGAATTGCAAACAGCAAATAAAAGAAGAAATGAAAGCAGTCTAGCCATAGGCGGTAAAAAAATGAATGAACGCTTATCAGACTTTGTGATGAGTTGAGACTTTTTCATATTATTCATTACCTAGCTTCTCCTCTGGTCATTTAATTCTATTTCAATAATAACATTTTTTTACTTTGCATAAAGTTCCCAGCCTTTATTCTATAGATATACAAACCGCTGGCGACAGATTGCCCGCGTTCATTTTTGCCATTCCAATGAACTTGGTGACTGCCAGCCTTATATAAACCGTTGATAAGTTTGTTTACTTGACGGCCTAGAATATCATAAACCGTTATTGTAACATGTTCCGGCTGCGGTATCTGGAATCGAATAGTTGTTGTCGGATTAAATGGATTAGGGTAATTATTCACAAGTTGATATGTTAATTGACGATCAACACCATTTCCGGCAATTGAGGTCGGCTGGATTTCTTCCCATGTTTTGATCCGCACCGGGTAACCGCGCATATACGATTTCCCATTGGATCTCCAGTGAAGTTCCGGATAATAAACAAGAAGCGTATCCGCCGGATGAGGCTGGAGCATATCGAGTTTCAATTCTATAGATGCTGTGTCTGTGATGGTAAATGAAATACTATCATAATTAACGGGTGCAAACATGGATGTTGTCGGGAATTTAACATAAATACTGTCAGCCACGATATTCCCCATGTTCACATACTTAAGAGTGTAAGCCAGAGTGTCGTCTGCTGTGAATGGAAAATCATCAGGATTTTGCATTTGGTAATGACTCATCCAGACGCTGCTGTCAAATGTGATTTCATCCTGGGATTCGCCAAAGAAAAATGCCGGTGCGGCTGTATAGGTGGTTCTATTGCCTTGCTCGTCTTCCATTCGCAAAATAACATCAATAAACTCATGCGGCAGATCGTTTGGAATGTGCGCAATAAATTCGCGTTTCTCCTGATTTTTTTCCAGATCAAGCGTTATTTCCTCACTCGAAGCAGGAACCGCATAAACAGTTACATTTTTCAGATCAAGACCTTAATCATATACAAACATCCGGATAACACCATCCTGGCCTGGTGCAATACGTTTTACATATTCATCGCCAACAAGCGTCATTATATTGTCTACGATTGGTGCAGATAGACGTTTTATTACAGATTCATTCGGGAAGACTTTATAATTTCTCACGTCAAATTCATAATCTATATTTGAGAATCCATTTTGTCCAAGCAGTGAATAAGAATGTGTCGTTCCCCATATCAGGAATGTATTGGTCGTCTCGTTAATTTTATAAATATTTTTACGTTCCATTTTCCGGCTATATCCTTTACATCGAGTTTTTTGTTTTTCACCAGTTGATCAATAACCTGGTTTTTGCCTAATGTTCCTACTATTACAATTTCTTTTGGGAGAGACAAGTCATCAAAGACAACAGACGGCTCATTGCCGGTTACTCGTCCAATATCAGTTTTTAGATCATTCAAAGCTCGTATTACTCCAGGATAATCTTTTGAGCTGACAAATAAGGATGCTGATCGATTTACATCAGATAACGCAAAATAGCACCTTCCGTTATTTAAGGAAATGTAAGATTTGCCATCAATAGTAACTGCTCTCATTGAATTTGCAAAGCTCGTCAATAATATTAATAGGATAATCTTTTTCATTAATAAATACCTCCAAGTGAATTTTTGATATTTAGGAATATTTCTATAGATGTTTTATAGTTTTGTTAATTATAACTTGCCCGAGGTTACTTTATCATAAGCATCTTTTTAATTGAAATGAATTGGGCTGCTTGAAGCCTGTAGAAGTAAACTCCGCTTTATTGGTCCAACGTTTATTCCGACACGAACGTCGTAATGCTATATGCATCCAATGACTTAGTAAATTTTCCACTTGAGATTGTGATATCATTTTCCTTGTCACAATTTTTAGTACTCGATGTAACATACGGCGTCACTGCAGTTACGCTTCCGTTCCGTATCGAAAATGCCTGTACAATTGATGAACCCTCATTCACAACAACAATAACGACTTTGGTGCCGTTTGTATATGCAGTTACATATACATATGTCTGAGGATTTGCCGTAGCATCTACTCTGGTGTATCCTGAACGGATGAATCTGGCGAACTGCGACATTGCATAACCACGTTTCATAACAGTTCCATCTTCACGAATTGGCCCATAATATCTTACAATATACCACCAGATATAAGCATTCATGCCTGCAACCATACAATCATTAATTTGTGTACCGGTGTTGAGGACATGAGCCCATGTAGTATCAAGATCAAGATATTCAGTCATCCAGACCTCTTTCCCCTTACTCTTGGCTAAAGGATAACTCGCAAGCCCTCCTCCGTACAGATGACCGCCGACAATGGAAAGATTCGCAACGGCAACAGGATCATTCAGTATCGCATCTGTAATGGTGTGGCTGAAATTGGATGCCTCATCTGCGATGATTTTAACACCGATAGATGGTGCATTGTTTTTCACAAAGTTAAGCATTTGTGTAGCATTCCAATCGCAGGACTCATATGTGACCGATACATCGGGTTCGTTTTGAACCGACACGGCATATAACGGAACACCGTTGTTCGACAGGTAATCGACGAATGATTTCAGATGTGCTGCATAAGCTGAATAAGAACCAGTTTTAAGTTCGCCTCCGACGATAGTATCGTTGGTCTTCATCGAAGCAGGAGGAGTCCAGGGAGAAGCTATTATTTTCACTCCGAGAGCATGTGCTAACTGGGCAGTAGCAATCTGCATAGCGAATTCAGACGTGTCGGGCGGTACACGGAGGCGTAGTATTGTGAATCCTAACTGCCCTGCTCCGGTACCAAACGCCTTATCGACTTGATCAACAGTCATATCAGGACGCCAGGGAAGTATATTTGCAGCACCAAAGCCCCTGATCACCTGCTGTGTATTTGCTAAGTCTATATAGGCTGTCCCAGGTTCATTGTTCTCTGTAGGCCCGTTGATTGTGTCGTCTTTTGAGCAACCTGCCGCCAATAGTAGAACACATACAATGATGAATTCCAATGATTTGTACTTTATTGTATTTGAGCTCATGGTTTCATCCTTTCGTTTTTTCTATCCAGATTTTCTATTTACTTTATAGAATTGCCGTAATTATATTCAATTTAAAACAGCTTTATTTTATTCTAACCATATGATTATTATCAAAAATAATAAATACCATTAATTCTCTATACAATTTGTGTCGGTATTCAAGCAGTTTCAATAATACTGAAAAATTGGATAATGTAGCAAATAGCCTAAATTTACTTTAAAAGCAGCATCTTTTTAATTGAAGTGAATTTGTTCGTTTGAAGTTTGTAGAAGTAAATTCCGCTTCCGAGACCAGTGCCGTCAAACTTGACTGTATAACTTCCGGCATTCCGGAAACCATTGAATAACGTCTTTACTTCTTGCCCTAACAGATTAAATACTTTAAGAGAAATATGACCGCTTTGCGGGATTGAGTAATCAATTTTTGTAGTCGGATTAAATGGATTTGGGAAATTTTGACTAAGTACGAAAGCTTTTGGTAAATTCGAGTTGGAATTGTCTTCATCAATACCGGTTGTTACTAAATTATTTATCGCAGTCGTCAAATTATTCTTAGCATTTTCCAAAGAATCTGCGGCCGATATGGTTGCTGAATAATTCTGAGTTATTGTGTTTTTAGCCAGAGATAACGCTGAAGATAATACCGACCACGACTCTGATGAATAGCCGCTACTCTGCAAGTTATCTGCATAGGAAATAAGCGAGTCCAGTGCATTATAATTTATCCCGACATTAGCAACAGCATAGAAGGCAGGCTTGCATTGGTTTTGAGTATCCCAAAGCGAGGAAGATTGATTTTTCACAAAAGTCCATTCATCATTCAAACCGTCTTTAGATACGTTAATAATTTTACCTCTGCCCGATTTATAACTCCGCTCAACAAAACATTTAAATAGCTGGGCATATTGTCTCGCCTGAGTAGCCAATATTGACGCAGAAGGATTATTAGTGCCGCTGCCGGTTGATATGTCAATTTCGGTAGCCGCCATCTCAGTGCAAATTGTGTCAAACTTATCATACGATGCTATCCATTGTTGAGCAGTTGGTGAAAACATATTATCATGATCCTGCATTCCAATCCCGTCTAAATATCCGGCTCTAAATATTGGACCACAAATTTGAACAATACCGTTGGCTTTCGCCGCATTATGTGTGCTATAATCATTATAATAAAGCTTCATCTGATTCTCGCCGTATTCAATTGTATATTTACGGGCAAATTCAAACGCTTTCATGATATAACTGTTATCTCCGAAAGTCTCATACCACTCACTAGTGGTACGATCGCCACCACCATCGCTAACAGCTTCATTTACCACATCCATAGCTGACACTAAGCCAGGCCAGCTTTCATGGATTAATCGAATGACTTCTTTAATATAATTTTCCATACGTTCGGTCATCTTTTCCTTGGTCAAGCGTGTTCCACCGGTCGTGTAACCTGAACGGAAGAAAGCAGTACCGGGTGTTTGATTATGCCAAACCATTGTATGGCCACGAAATGTAAATCCTTGTCTCTGTGCCCAGTTAAGCTGTGCAGTAATATTCCCATTAAATGTTACTTTGGGATTAACATCTATAGAATCTTTTTCAGCTTGAGTAGCAGCCGAGCTGTATGCTGAAGCACTACCGTTGATATCCACAATGTATACTGATTTCATCCAATTACCGGGACTCATCGAATTCATATGAAACTTAATCAATTGCCCTCCTGCCCCATCTGAATAAACCGGCGTCGACTGACCTGGTACATATGGATCATCAGGAAAACCAATATGAGCATAAGATAATAGACAACCGATAGTAAAATCATTTGCATATACATCTTTAAGCGCAGGAACATCGGTTTGAATCTGCGCAAA
>CAZYAM010000064.1:0-15228 GCA_964645575.1 uncultured Ignavibacteriaceae bacterium | reverse complement strand
TTTATGCTTCTTGATAAATTAATTGAAGACGCTTCAGGAAAATATTTGGCCGGACAGGTTATCTCGCCTACTCTAAATCCTGCATATAGTATCTGTGACAGCATCTGATTATCAAAAACGAAATCATTTGAATTATCATCCAGAGAAACTGCTTCCAGAACTTTCCGGGTAAAAGCCCTGTAGCCGGTATGGTATTCCGACAGCTTTTGACTCATTAAAACATTCTGGATTAGCGTTAACATTCTATTATTGACATATTTATATATCGGCATACCTCCCTGAATTGCTTTTCCGCCAAGGATGCGGGAGCCAAGCACAACATCGTATTCTCCCGATATAAGCAGGAACACCATTGCGGGAATAAGTTTTGGCGTATATTGATAATCAGGGTGAAGCATGACAACGATATCCGCACCGCATTCAAGTGCTGCCCGATAGCAGGATTTTTGATTTCCTCCATAACCGAGATTTTTCCCATGCACAATCGTACGGATTTTAAGATCCTTCGCAACTGCTACCGTATGGTCTACACTGGCATCGTCAACAAGAATAACCTCGTCGACAATATCGAATGGAATTTCGCGATAAGTGGTTACCAAAGTCTTTTCGGCATTATATGCGGGAAGAACAACAACGATTTTTCTATTACGTACCATTTATTCTCGGACCTTTCTTTATCTTAGCTATACTCGTTTATTTCTGATAACAATCAAACTATCGATAAACACCTCTATTATCGCTTTGTTTCGTGATCTTAATATCCTGCAATTGCGGCGCTTTTACTTTCAGTTCAAACCTAAATCCTTTCAATGTTCCCATCGGGAACCATGAAAAACTCATCAGCCAGCAGTGAAGATCTCTTGTAACACTGACCGAAGGAATGAAATGCTTTTTATTTACAAAATCATATGTACCGCTTGTAGATATCTGCCACTTCTCCGTTAGATTAAAAGAAAGGCTTGCATTCATGGTGGCTGTGCGAGTACAGGTTTGCGGATTCGGTTGAGACTGCAAAAAATTCAGGCTCATGCTAAAATTCCAGGGAATACTGAAATCTGCATCTTCTATATCATATTGCGAATAGTATGTCTTTTTCTGGCCCGGTGAAGCTGTAATCTGCCCTGAGACCATTTCCTGCTCCTGCTTAACATTGTCAGGAATACCTGCATCGCTCGATTTCTGTTTTTTTTCGCCCTTGAATGAAGTGGATAAACTCAACGAGAATGATGTTAAATCTCCAAATTTTCCTTTTTCAGTAAGAAGGAATCGATTAACACGGCCGCGTGCCGCCTGATCGTAGGTGTAAAGATTATATACAGCATTTCCTGAAATACCGAGATATTGCCCAATGTCTGTTCGAAAGTTTATATTCACCGGATTAAAATTCATTGAGTCGGCAGCAAAGTTATAGCTTGTGCTTGCACCTATATTCAACAGCTGGATTTTTTCTTCGGTTTTTGCACTATCTCCTTTTTGCACCTTCATTTCAAAATTATTTCCGACGTTTAAGGACCCGGTCATTGAATACTTCTGCATATGCACATCATCGCCATATATTTGCTTGCTATAAGAGATGCTGAATTGAGGTGTAACAGTATGGCGAAATGCCGTTATTCCAAGAACATTCGGCTGGAAGAGTCCATAAAAACGCGTGCTCGCAGAAATACCGGCACTCAAATTTCCTCGAACTGTTTTAGAACGTTCAGTACTATCATTAAGAAGACTATCTGTAAAATTTCTAAAAGGCGTTTTCTTTTCTGCCCAAGAATGTACGTCACTCAATGAAAGAGAGGGAACAACGGTAAAATGCCCTAATTTAGGCGAGATTGATAAAGAGAGATTTTGATTAATACTCTGACTCTTTGTTTGTTCAAAATTATTTACGATTTCCATACTATCAGACGTGATCTGCGTTTTTACCGTGTCGATATTTTTTTCTTTCTTCCGGTAGTTACCCGCATCTGCACTATAACTAAGACCCAGCGTCTCGATTAAGTCCGGATCCGATCCTGTTGTTGAGGTAAGTCCTCGTGACTTAGATGTTTTGCGAAAAGGATAAATTTGTACCTGCGAAAATCTAATAGACGGCAGTGTTTCGCTTGTCTCGTCTGTAATAAGATTTTGATCACGATGAACGTTGACGGACAATGACCGGTTTGATGACTCCCAGCTTTTCCAATACGTAGCATCTGAAATAACATTTTGTGTGAGAATATCGCTTAAACGATAACTGAAATTCCTGAAATAATCATTGCTCATAAATGTGAAGTTGACATTAAGTTTCGATGACGGGCTTATTTGCTGATTATGAGTTATGTTCACATAATATTGCCGTGATTTGTAATAATCGGGATCGTCGGGTTCTCCTTCCGGCGTACTTGTAATCCGGGCTGTAATACTTCCTCCAAAATTATAACGCAGCCTATAATTAATGTTTGTCTGGTTCTGCCATCGTCCGCGTGAATAGATATCGAATGCTGTTGCTATATCCCAATAGTCGCTTGCCGCCCAGTAATACCCGATATGGCTTAAGTACCATCCATATCTTGCATCTTCCCCGTATGCCGGAGCAATGATACCGGATGAACGTCCGCTATGAGCGGGAAAAACACCGAATGGCAGTACAAAAACCGGCACACCTGCAATAAAAAAATATACGGGCTCTGCTACTACTTTATCGTGTACAAATACTTTCATTTTTGGACTTTCAAAATAGAAATGCGGATCTTTATTATCGCATGTGGTATAAGTACCGTTCGAAACGCAGAGAACATTGGTTTCTACTTTCTTGATTTCCGAGCCGACATAGTAGCCGTTATCCATTTGCGTGGTTCCGAGTGTAATTTTTCCTTTCCGTGTCTGAAAATTGTACCTCACTTGATCACCGTGATATTCATCGCCGCCGTCGTGCATAATAGGCCTGCCTATGATGGAATCTGCCTTTGCCGTATCGGCAACACCGTACGCGACAAGCGTTGTATTATCCCAATTGATATTCACACGCTCCGATTTTAAGTTTATAGTCTGGTACTGCAATTCACTGCTGCCGTATAGATTCATATAACGCGTGCTGAGTGAATAGATGATGGAATCCTTCGCCGCATAATTCACAAGCGTATCGATGCTTGTTTTCGATGTTCGTTTCGTTGTGTCATTCTGCAAGGCCGGCGTTTCTGTTGTATCTATTTTCACCGTCTGCGCTGTCCCGACTGCGGCATTGAAAAAAGAAACAAAGATGCAGTATATAGGAAATCGTCTCATCTCGAGCACAAGATAAATAAATATCGAGAGAAGTGCATTGAACCATGGACTGGAAAAAGTATATGCGACTGCACAAGTTCTGTGTTCATACCAATCTGATTAGACGAACTAAATGAACAACCGGTATATGGTGATGTTAGTATTTCAAGCATGGTAAGCGAAATATTTATATAATTGATAGAAACAGAAATACTTCTTTATTCCTGAACATTTTGTTTTTCTTTTACAGCATTCCGTTCCGTTTTCGAAGAAACCACTCCAATGCAAAAATAAAAATGACAAGTGCAAGGATCCAGCCGGAATTCCAGATCTCGATTTCTGCCGACCTGCTGATATCCCGAGGTTTAAAATCGGGCAACCTGATGACATCATGCAAAAGTGAATTAAAATTACTGCTTTCGTAGTATCGCCCGCCTGTTTGTACGGCAATCTGTTGCAGCAGCTGTTTGTTCATGCGTGTCTCAAGGTACTCTGCATTAAAATCTCCTACCGAAAATGTACCTTGATCTTCACCGATAATTACTCCGTTTTTTTTCACTTTTGCTTGAAATTTATATTCTCCTTCCGGCAGTTGATTATATGCTCCTTGATATTGACCGCTGCCGAGTTGATTCAGCAGCAGCTGATTGATATCATTTCCATGCTGTACACGCACTTCGATCTGAGCATCATCCAACGGCTGAAAGCTGTCATCATATGTCTGAGCAGTAAATTCCACAGCATCCTGAGTTGTAAAAATATTCTTTGACGGCTGAACGACAATTCGCCGAGCGTCTTCTTGCGTAGTCAGCCACCTCACTGCATTGCCGAGAAATTTTTCAAGTACCTTTTCTGATTCGCTTCCTGAACCTAACAGCATATTCCAGCGCCATAATCCATAGCCAAGCACTGAAACGGATTTCTTTTTATTCACATTTCTTGCAACAATAAAAGGATCTTTTAATACCGTCGAATGGAATCGAACCGCGGCAAGAATTTCTGATTCGACTTTTGCCCGAAATATTCCCTTCAACTGAAAAACAGGGGGCAGTTTGGACCATAACTCAAGTGAATTTCCTGTATTGCTTATTTTTAAAATCGGATTATTACGCTGTGTTTCCGGAATACTGGCAAAGATTTGCATTTCATTTTCTTCTACACTTTCCGTATTGAACGGCAATAGCGGATTCAGCGTCCGCAGCTTATTGAAGTCCATCGTTCTGCTTAGAATCGTCATTACAGGTTTTCCGGCGTCCAATATTAAATGTAAATATTGGGAGCTGCTGCCGGAGGTTGGGAATCCTACAATAATTAGACAATCGCTTTCAGAAATTCTTTGTGCCGTTAGTTCACCCTCGTAGAACTGTCCCTGTCCGCGCTCGATGTAGGCCTGTAAATCAATATTCTTGTCATTCGTCAGCATGTTTTTTATACAGGCTGCATCCTGGCTCGGTGAACCTGCAATCAGCATTACATGTATTTTGCTTTTCAAGACCTTTGTAAAAAAACTCATACGATTATTTTTCTGCGTTAGTTCACCGGCGAGCCGGGATATTTCTACTTCATATTTCTGCGTTCCCTCTTTCTCGGGAATGAATGAAAGAGAAATAAGATAATCCCGGGTGCCGGATTCCAATACCAGCGTTTTCTCATCGATCAATACCGAATCCTCTCGAAGAGATACTTGTATACGCTCACCGGCAAATCCAGTGCTTCGCACCGTTGCATTTACAGGCACTCTGGTACCGACATAGGTTATCTCATTTGTCAGTACCTTTCGAATAAGGATATCATTTTGTTCTATCGTGTCGCCTACACCGATTGTAAATACCGGTAAACTCAATTCTTCTGCTTCGTACAATGGATTCATGCCGACAGTCGAGTTGCCATCCGTAATGAATGCGACAGCTTGAAGATTCGAAGAAACCGATGTTCGTTTTATCGATTTAAATGCCCCGGCAATATCCGTTGCCTCACCAAGCGGTGTCAATGAATCCTCATCAATCACGCTTACGTTACGGACTTCTCCGTCGAATAGTGAGTATTCGATTTTTCCTTTTTCAGCGATCTGCTGCCATACGGAAGAACGAAGAATAGTTTTAAGCTTCTCATCCCTTCTTCCCGTCTTATCCCTGATTGCCATACTCTGTGAGTTGTCAATAAACACCGCAATAACGGGTTGATCGACTGAATGCGTAATCAATGAGAGAAGCGGTTCGCCAAGAAGCAGAAAAAGCAAAAACAATCCCAGACTGCGGAGAGAAATTAGAACTGTCCTTTTAAATGAAGAAACAGGAGGCACAGTAACGCGATAAACTACGATTGCAGCTGCAATAGAGCATATGGCACCTATGAAAATAAGAACGGCACGGAAGGAAAGAGAGAAGTGCAACTCTGGCATTTGTGATGCTTATTTGAGCAACAGCATTTTAATAGATAACACATTATCGGTCGTTTTCAAACGGGCAAAATATACACCTGTTGCTACCGAATGTCCATGATCATTGGTTCCATTCCAGTGGAATTGATTAACGCCAACGGTTCCAGCAACACCCCTGAATAATGTCTTTATCCGTTTTCCAAGAAGATCGAATACAGCTAATTCAACTTCCGATGCGGTTGGTACTTCAAACTTGATAGTTGTTCCAAAATTAAACGGATTAGGATAATTCTGCATAAGTGCGTAACTGGTCGGAATAATAGACGGTTCGCCGAATTCCTCTTGAGCCGTAAAATATCCGGATGGAAATGAATTATTCGGAGAAGGCGGAATTGACGCAGTATATTCATTTGGATTCATCGTTGGTGTTAATTGCGCACGGGAATAGGCGCTTGTACTGTCATAACGGTAATAATAAAATATTGAATCAGGGTAAAGTTTATATTTTGATA
This sequence comes from uncultured Ignavibacteriaceae bacterium, assembly GCA_964645575.1. Taxonomy (GTDB): domain Bacteria; phylum Bacteroidota; class Ignavibacteria; order UBA10030; family UBA10030; genus Fen-1298. Next base: position 9,096 of record CAZYAM010000064.1, on the reverse strand, counting down.
ATATTTTTGTTGTAATAGTAAATCCAGATGCTGTTTGAACGATAACAGGCACATTGCTGAAGACCGGCCCAAAATAAGTTGCGGCTTCAAGTGCGTCCACGAATCCGTATCCGTAATAATTGTTTGGATATACCGCAGTTTGGCTTGTGCCGTTATTGATGTGAATGGCGGTTTGAATTATTGCTTCGCGAACCTGCATTGGCATCAATTCGGGATGTGCTGAAAGAATAAGAGCCGCTATGCCGGCAACGAAAGGTGCCGAGAAGGAAGTTCCCTGAGAATAGCTATAGTTATCTCCAAAGTTTTTATAAGCACAATATACCGACGTTCCCTGTGCAACAACCTCCGGTTTGATGCGCCCGTCTGCTGTCGGTCCGGTATTGCTGAAAGATGCAAGTTCCCGGCTCGGCAACGCAGCACCGACAGCAATAATACTATCAGCATCTGCAGGAGAAGAAATAGTAGTATCCGCATAAATACCTGACTGCATTACATATCCTTCGTTACCCATACTCGTAACGAGAAGAACACCTTTTCGTGCGGCAACCGATGCTGCCCGGGCAACAATTGTTGTTCTGCCGTCAAGATCTTTATGCCAGTAGCTGTACGTTGACTGGTCAAAATCTTTATATCCGAGAGAAGTAGACACAATATCGGCGCCCAACCGCTCCAGCCATTCTAATCCTGCGACATAGTTATCTTCTTCGATATGAGTTTCACTGCTGTCGTTTTCCGTTTTGCCGAGAGCAAAAGAAGCATCAAATGCCGCACCTATCATATTACCCGGATCATATGCACCAATTACTGAAAACGTAGCTGTACCATGATACCCTTCATCCGAAGGTTCCCATGGTTCGCGGGTAGTATTTGAATCTTGATAGACAAAATCATATTCGGCAATTACATCTGCATTTCTCAATGCAATATTTGTCGAATGGTTGTTAAATCCATCGTCCAGCATACCAATGAGAATGCCGGTACCTGTAACACCGATTGTATGAAGATCGGTTATTTTCATATTAGACAGCTGTGCCGCTGACTGTCCATAGTCAAGACTTTTAGAATCCGAACTTTTCATCAACAGCCGCGCAGATGATGCACCGGAAGACAGTGTCGGTTTCGGGCGTTTCAATACGGCCACCTGTTCCATAACGGCTGTTGGAAGCAATTTGTTTATTGCCTGAATCTGCTGTTGCGTTCCTTCTACCGATACAGCATTAAACCATCGCGATACTGTTCGTATCTTAACTCCTGTTTGTTCAATCCGAGCAATAACAGATTCCGAAACAGGAAGATCAAGCTGGTCGATGAGGCGGTTCGGAGGAAGGACTTTCGCGCGGCGTTTTAGTGCACGTTCCGAAATACCGAGCAGTCCAGGATCAGCCGATTGAAGGACGGGTTTGTCTTTGTCATGGAAAAAAATCCAGATATTCCGGCGAGAGGACGATTGTGCACTTGCGATTTCCGCTGGTAATATTGATAGATACAATAAAATCAGCGTTAGCTTTTTCATTTGTGCTTTCACTTTTTGCCGCAGTCAACTTTCCAATTATGATTTTACATCACGAACCAGTTTTTCAATAATCTGGATAACTGAAACACCTTCTGCTTCAGCGTTGAAGCTAGTGACAAGACGATGGCGCAACACCGGTCCGGCTATTGCTTTCACATCATCTATATTCGGAGTAAAACGGCCGTGCAGAATTGAGCGTGCTTTTGCACCCAGGATGAAATACTGCGATGCACGAGGCCCTGCTCCCCACCGGATCCAATTCTTGATATAAGGCAGCGCATTTGATGATGATGGACGTGTCGATTCTGCCAGCCTTACAGAATATTCAATGACATTGTCTGCCACTGGTACACCTCGTACAAGATTCTGAAATCCAACGATATCCTCAGCGGAAAGAATACTTTTAACCGATGCATCGTATTTGCTGGTCGTAGATTTGACAATTTGAACTTCTTCTGCAAACGAGGGGTAGTCCAGCCATAAATTAAGCATAAAACGATCGAGTTGCGCTTCAGGCAGGGGATACGTTCCTTCCTGTTCAATAGGATTTTGCGTGGCAAGAACAAAAAAAGGTTCATCGAGCATATAGGTCTCGCCGGCGACTGTTACATGATGTTCCTGCATCGCTTCCAATAATGCCGCCTGGGTTTTAGGCGGAGTTCGATTGATTTCATCGGCAAGAATAATGTTTGCAAAGACCGGACCCCGTACAAACTTAAATGCTTTTGCTTTTGTTGATACATTCTCTTCGATAATTTCCGTTCCGGTAATATCGCTGGGCATTAAATCAGGAGTAAATTGGATGCGGCTGAATTTCAATTCCAGTGCTTGCGCCAGCGTTTTAATCAGCAGTGTCTTTGCTAATCCCGGTACACCGACAAGCAGGCAATGTCCGCGTGAGAGCAGAGTAATAAAGAGATGTTCTATAACATTATCCTGGCCTACGATCACGCGAGCAAGTTCTGATCGCAAAACTTTATACGAATGCGCGAGTTGATTTACAAAATCAACATCGCTTGTTGGTCTAGTGTTTTTCACCACAGGCGTTACTCAAGATAGATGTTGTTTATATCTCCGATCAAATGCGAATATCCACATAAATGGTTTTTTTCAGTTCGTCGAGCCATTCCGAATGAAGTTTATTGCGTTTCATATAAAGCGCAAGCTGCTCTATGCGTTTAAAATCATCCTGAATGTTAATTTCATGCGCCGGCGTTCGCTTACGCATCCAAACGATATGGAATCCATAGGATGTTCCGACCACAGTTCGCTGTGGTTCGCTTATTTCTCCAGCTTTCATATTCTTTACCTGTTCCGCAAAATCCGGCTGCAGCTGGTCTACCGTTAAAGTGCCCAGATCGCCGCCGATTGATTTTGTATCTTCGTCTTCTGAATACTTCTTTGCAAGTTCTGAAAATGATTCACCTTTTAAAACTCGTTCTCGAAAAGACCTCAGTGTATTCACTGCTGCGGAGTCGCTTGAAGGTCCTTTTTCGATCTTCATAAGAATATGCCGTGCATGCACAGATTCCCCTCGCCTTCCCATTAATTGAATTATATGAAATCCGAATTGTGTTTTGACAATTCCGGAGATTTCACCTTCTTTCAATCCAAATGCGGTCTCTTCAAATTCCCGCACAAATGCTCCGCGCTTTTCCCATCCCAAATCGCCGCCGCCGGCTGCGGAGCCGGGATCCGTTGAATACCGTCTTGCAAAATCAGCAAAATCACCACCGGCACGAATACTATCAAGGATCGATTGCATCAACCGGCGTGCTTTTGCTTCTACAGCTGTATCGGGTTTGGGTACGATATATATATGACTCAATTCATACTCTTCTGGAACCTGCGGCAGACTATCTCTGAAGGATATAAAGAAATCTTCCACCTCGCGCCGCGTAACAGTGATGGAAGATTCACGCTGCTGTCGTTCTTTCTGCACCAGAAGCTGATTCCTGATCTCTGCCCTGTATTCCCGCTTGATGCGGCCTATCGATTTGCCGTATATTTTTTCTACCCGCTGTTCTGAACCAACCTGCCGGATAAAATTTGCTATTTGCTGATCGAGTGCATTTGTGACTTCATCATCCGTTACTTCGATGCTGTCTATTAATGCCTGGGCTAGAATGAGTTTCTCCGAGATCATTCCATCCAGCACTTGAGAACGTAATCCTTTTTGATTCGGATCAATTCGATTCTGTAATGCAAGAAATGATACCCGCTCATTTAATTCAGATTCTGTGATAATTTCCTTGTCTACAACTGCTATAATACGATCAATTAATGTTTGAGCCGATAATGCCGGCGGAATCAGGATAAATAACAGTAATAATAATTTATGACTGTGTTTCATGTTTTACCTTGTTATTCGATTTTCGATCCTGCAGAATCAGTTGTTGTGTTCGCAAACACTTCAATTGCATGTTTTGCACGAAGATTTTCAACAAATTGATTAAATAATTTAAGCCGCCGCTCAACAGTCAATCTCCCAAGGATTTCCTGCTCTACTATTGGTAATTCAGCCGTCTGTCCTTGTCTGAAAAATTTCCAGACAACCAGAATGTAATAACCATTATCCGTGCTGATCGGAAAAGATGGTTCGCGAATTGCCGATTTTGTAGCGACACGCCATAGTTCCGGCGGCAGAAGCGTTGATTTCGTTTGGTACGATGAATCTACACGCATCAGCATGGAAGATTCCCTCTGAATAAGAGCAGAACGCCATGATATTCCCTTTAAAACAAGATTGCGGAATTCCGTAGCTTTATCCCTTTTCCTGAAGAGAGCATAGCTGACCAATACAACGTCATGCATCAGGTCGAATTCCTTGATATGTGCATCGAAGTACTGCTGGATATCCTTTTGAGAGAGATCTGACAGCTGCCGGGAATAAACTTCTTTGTCCAGAAGCGCATTGATTGTAAGCTGTCGCCGTACTTCTTCTACTTTCTGATTCATCTCATCTGAGCGATCCATCCCGCGTTCTACTGCTTCGCGATAAAGCGATTCTTCCGTCAGCCATCGCTGAATGTACTGCTGTATTTGCACTTGCGACGGCTCATGTGAAGTATCGATATGTGCCTGGATTTCTTCCAATGCCAGCGTTTTATTGTCAAGACGGGCAACAGGCGTCTTGCCTGATTCCGTTTTCGAACAACCGGCTGCCGTAATAACAAAAATAACGGTTAAAAGAAATTTACCGGGTTTCAGTCCGTTTATTCTTAAACGCATTTGTCAGGATTTCTTTATTGACGGTTACTGGATACTTTTTCTCGAGCGATTCAATCCATTCCCCCTCACGCTGCTTGGATGCTTCTTCCTGATATGCACTCGTGACTTCCGGAATTGCCTCCTCAAATGTCTTCACGTGTGCACTGTCCCTGCCCAATGCTTTGATGATAGACCAGCCTTTTTCAAATCTAAACGGTGCGGTAATACTGTCTACCGCCATCTTTGATGCCTTTGATGATAAATCATTTAATGTAAATATTTGAAATCCCCATACACCTTTCTTCTCGCGATACCCGGAACGATCCGTATATTTCTTCGCAGCATCTAAAAAATCCATACCGTTTTTAATTTTTTTATGCACTGCTTTTGCAGTACTGTCCGAAGTTGTATAAATTTCAGCAAAGTTAACGCGCTCCGGCCATCTGTAATCATCCATATGCGAATTGTAATATCCCCTTAACAAGGAATCATTCACTACAACCTTTCCCCACACTTCGTCCTGCTCGATACGATAAAGGAGAGTTCCGTCTTTATATTCTTGCATAAGCCGGGCAATAACAGGATCTTTTTTTGCAAAATCTCGTGCATGTTGTTCAAGCGCTGCATTATCGGTAATCTTGTTCGCAAGCAGCCATACATTTGCCGAGCTTAATATATAGTTTTTATATTCATTCAATGCTGCAACTTTCTCTGCAAAATCCTTCACATTTAGCTGATGATCTGTACATCTTATAATAGTTGTTTTTAATACCTCAGCCGAGAGAGTATCTTTCCAGTCTTCACTTCCGGCTGCTTTGGTTGTATCAATATTTGAAACTAACAATTTCACAACACTGGAATCAATGAGTACATTATATCTGGTTCTCAGCATTTTTACATAATTTTTATAATCATTTTGATAACGGGTTTGTTGATACTGTCTTTTAATGTCCTTTTCCAATTCCTCGAACGATGGTAATCCTTTTTTTTCTGTTAATTGAAAAATATGATAGCCGTACTTGAATCCTATTGGTTCAGAAACAGAATCAATATTCAGTTCGAAGAGAATATTTGCAATTACCGGTATAATCCGTTCGCGTTCAAAAAATCCGAGATCGCCGTTCTTTGAGACAGTCTGAGGATCTTGACTGTATTTACTTACAAGTTCCTTAAAACTTGAGCCTTTTTTTAACCGCTCATATAACATCCAGGCGGTATCACAAACTGCAGCAGTATCGCTTAATGATTTGTTAAATCGAAGGAGAATATGACTTAGGCGAATAGACCCTGAACTCGGTCTCCTGTCTTTCATTTTTATTATATGATACCCGAACTGTGTTCGAATAGGTTTTTTTGTATATTCACCGGGTTTAAGTTGGTAGCAGGCATCTTCAAATTTAGGGATCATTCTCCCAGCCGAAAAGAAACCGAGGTCGCCATAGTTATTCTTCGCCGATGGATCTTCGGAATACAGAACTGCGAGCGTATCGAAAGGTATAAGCGGGATTTGATCAATTACATTCAGTGCACGAATGTATGCTTTTAGTGTGTCTTCGGGTGCTGCACTTCTCTGAAGACTGAATAGTATGTGGTTCGCGCGTACTTCTTCCTTTTTCCTGTTATAAATTTTTTTTACGCCAGGCTTAATGACTTCTTTCTCAAGCATAAAAGGCTGGGCAACAGAGGTATAATAGGAATCCATCTCACTGATAACGGCAGAATCCTTATCCAGCCCCTGTGCGTTTGCTTCTTTAACTTTAAGCCTGAATTTTATCAGTAAATCGAGGAATTTTTGCCTGTCTTCAAATGATGCGACAGCACTTGAATCCCAGCCATCGTTGTTCTTGGCAAAATTGTCTTCAAAGCTCCGAAGTGTAAGTTTTTCATCGCCAATAGTAGCAAGAATAGGGTCGGATGCAGCACAACCTATGAAAATAATAATTATAAAAAAGGTAACTCCTATAATAAATATACGTGTCATAATTCTTTTTACCTCTGATTTGATTTTTAAGGTGATAGGTACAATGCCTTGTTAATTGAAAAGTAATTAAAAATGGCTCAGCAAGCAAGAAATTGCAGTAATAAAGCAATAATTGAAAAGCCCTCCTCTCGAAGGGCCTTTCTATCCATAAAAATTTATCACTGTATTTGCTTATACTTACTGCTTTTTGATACTTATTTTCTAATTAACTCTATAATATCCTTTTTCCGTTTTAAAATTTGATTCGCTTTCCCCGGATCCAGAACAAACCATTGAGATGAATGAGAAGATTGAACTGCGTACTTATTCGTCGTTCGGTTAAACGAGAATCGAATTTGCACACCGGCATATGTAACCGTTGCCATGATCTTTTGTGTTAACGTGCTGTCGATAAAGTCGTCTGCCTGAAGATTTGAAAGCGAGGAAATAATAGCGTCTGCCACTGATTGTTGTGCTTTATCTTTTCCGACAAACCATAAGCTGTCTTTAAATGCAATCGAAAATACCGTATCACCAAATTGGTATTGCACTTCTTTGATGTTTTCCTTCGGCGTACTGAAAATAGTTCTATCACGCCAATCTTTTACAGGGCGACTAAACATATATTTGGATGCTCCTTCGACAAGGAACACATCATCTGAATTGAGTTTACGCGCATACGACTCGGTATAGCTTGCTGCCATTTTACCAAGAACAAATGAAATCTTCTCAATCCCTGTTTCATACACCTTTACTTCTATCCCCGATTGATCGACCTGAAAAACAGAATGTTTTTCAGGTTTATCGGAAATTGTGTTTTTAATCTCAATACTTTTTATCTGATGAATGATTTGACCGACGCTTGTTTGGTTTGCTTTATAGTTTATCGGTTGGGTTAAATACCATTCCACTCCGCGTTTCTCTAATATAAGAGAGAATTCCGACGTTTTGATCTCTATTTTATCCACTGATACCGAATCGATAACAGCTAAGAAACCCATGCTCGCCGAACTTGCACTTTGTTCTCCAGGTTTTTGTAGAACAAGTAACGCGCCGATCAATAATGCTAAAAATAACGCGATCAGAATGTAAGTGTTCTTTTTCATAGCTTTATACTTTCGTGCTCTAATTCCTACAATTGGCTTTCTAACGACCGCTTCAATGCTACTCGCCGCCTCCATCTGAGCAAACCGTAGCCAATAACAAGAAACGGCGGCAAGAGGAGGATGCCGTACTTCACAAGTTTCTTGGTTCCGTCAGAAATCTGTTCCAAAGGAGGCTGAGAAATATCCTTGGAGCGAATCGTTATTAGACCGGCGTCGTCTGCAAGGAAATCTACAATATTCACGAAGAATGTAAGGTTGCTACGGTTGCCGGCAAAATCATCTTTCATAAAATCACCGTCACCCACAACGATAATACGTGTATCGGGGCTCTTATCCACACGCGCCACGAGTGATTTCCCTTCTCCGCCGGCAGCAGATCCGCTTCCAGCGGAAAAGAAGCTTTTAAAGGAACCGCTTACTACTGCAGCCAAAGGAATGTTGGATTCCGCCATCTCTTCCGGTGTATAACGACGGAACGGATCAATCATAACATATCCACTTTGCCGGCCGCTGTGTTTGGAAGTACGCACAAGAACTTCTGCTTTTAGTCCTTTATTTACCGTCAGAGTTGTATCAAGCGAACTCACAAAGAAAAAGATCAATCCCTGCAAATCTTTTACAATCGGGTTCGATCGGTCAACATTTACAGCGTTGGGAAGATACGGAAATGGAATCTGGCTCCGCATCTGAAATTGACCTTGATTCTGCATCACGGTTATGCTGGCACACTGCACATCCCGCACCAGATCATTATTGATACGGATACTGTAATTCTCAAGCATATCGTCCAACCCAATTTCCACCGGCTGCGCAACTTTATACTGGGCATTGAGATCCACATTCATTTTATTCAGAAGAAAAGCAACTTTCCCGCCGCTCATGAGATATTGGTCAATTTGATATTTTGCCGTATCGGAGAATTTTGTTTTTGGAGCAATGATCAGTAATGCTGCCAGGTCTTTCGGAATCTCGGCAGTACTTAAACTCAGATCTACCGGTACTGTTTCGTATTGTGAATTGATCTCCTTGCTCGCATGTTGCATACCGGTCAATTCTGTTTCTTGATGACCGGTAGTGTAACCTATCCGCTTTTTTGTGCGGGTTGTTAACCGCTTTATCGCTGCACTGATATCATACTCCAATGAGCCCAGATTTTGTATCACCGGCAGGACTTCCTTCCTGTCCTCATACATCATTACAAGACCTAGAAACGCACGCTTTACTTCAAATTTATCTTCCTTTACTACCTGTACTTCCACCGGAGGAATGCCCGCCTGCTGCGCCTCGCGCTCACTTTTTTCTCCTTC
>CAZYAM010000063.1:10861-15252 GCA_964645575.1 uncultured Ignavibacteriaceae bacterium | reverse complement strand
ACTTTTATATCACCGAGTGGATAGAACGGCAGCATATTCTTTTCGAGCCATTCATTTGCTTCCACAGGCGTCTTCTTCCAATTCGACGGACAGCTGGAAACTACTTCGATAAAGCAGGTGCCTTTGTTTAGTTTTTGGTATTTGAAAGAAACCTCGATAGATTTCTTCAATTTGCGGACAGTGGCAGTTGAATAAACTGCCTGGCGTGTAACATAATATGCCCCGGGCAGCTGTGCAACCAATTCAGTAATCTTGATAGGATTACCCATTGTAGATACTTCACGCCCGAAAGGAGTCGTCGTCGTCTTCATTCCAATCAGCGATGTCGGAGCCATCTGCCCGCCCGTCATGCCGTAGATACCGTTATTGATAAAGACAATAAGTATGTTCTCTCCGCGGTTTACCGTATGGATTGTTTCGCCGGTACCGATCGCAGCAAGATCTCCGTCTCCCTGATATGTGAAAACATATTTATCCGGCAGTATCCGCTTGATACCCGTGGCTACAGCAGTTGCACGGCCGTGCGCAGCTTCCTGCATGTCGATGTCCATATAATCATATGCAAAAACCGAACATCCTACCGGTGCTACGCCGATCGTTTCTTCCTGAATACTTAACTCATCTATTACTTCCATTAGAATCTTATGCACTACGCCATGGCCGCAGCCCGGGCAGTAATGCATCGGAGTATCGGTAAGTGTCCGTGGCCTTTTATAAACGAGTTCCATTCCGTCAATGTTCGCTGCAGGTTCCATATTTTTTATTCCTTTTATGCCGGGACCTTTGAAAGTGTTTTAGTAATCGATTCGACGCGCACCAGTACTTCTTCAGGCGACGGTATCATCCCGCCCATCCGGCCGTAGAATTCGACCGGCCGTTTTCCTTCGATTGCAAGCCGCACATCTTCTACCATCTGACCGGCGTTCATTTCGACGGTAAGAAACACCTGTGCACTTTTCGCCAATTTAACGAGAGCGTCTGTCGGAAACGGATAGAGAGTGATCGGCCGCATGAGCCCGATCTTCAATCCTTTCTGTCGCGCCAGATCCACTGTCTTCTCACAAATACGGGAAGTAAGTCCGAATGCAACAAGCACAATATCAGCATCTTCCGTACGAATTTCTTCCCAACGTACTTCTTTCTCCGTTTCCCTGTACTTCGCCTGTAATACCAAATTGAGTTTTTCCATTTGTTCGGGCTGAATGAACAGCGAAGTAATTATATTCCTTTCACGTGTATGTGGTTTGCCTGTTGTTGCCCATGGTGCATCTGTTTTCGGCAGCGATCCTTTCGGCGGGAGCGTTACTTTTTCCATCATTTGACCGAGTGCGCCGTCTGCAAGAATTAACGCCGGGTTGCGGTATTTCTCGCTTAAACGGAATGCGTCAAATACAAAGTCAACCATTTCCTGCACGGATGCGGGAGCGAGAACTATTAGATGATAATCGCCATGACCGCCGCCCTTTACTGCCTGGAAGTAATCTCCCTGCGACGGTTGAATCGTACCGAGGCCCGGCCCTCCGCGCTGTACATTCACTACCAAGGCCGGCAGCTGCGCTGAAGCCATATAAGAAAGGCATTCCTGCATCAGACTTATACCGGGGCTTGAAGAAGAAATCATTACGCGCGCACCCGCGCCCGAAGCTCCGTATACCATATTAATTGCCGCAAGCTCGCTTTCCGCCTGCAGGATAACAACATCCGGATGTTTCGGCGCCTCAGCCGTAAGATATTCCAATACTTCAGATTGCGGTGTAATAGGATACCCGAAATATGCCTGCATCCCGGCTCTGAATGCCGCTTCAGCGAGAGCTTCGTTGCCTTTCATCAATCGGATTTCAGAAGTTCCTTTTTCGTCTGCCATAATTATTCACGTTCAATGATTTAATTATTTGTTACCGGTCAAAGCGTATTCTCAGGTTGCCGGTTTTGATTGCCCGGCTTCTTTCCTACTCTCTGTCTGTTTTGTAGCCGAACGGGCTTGCCGATAGACAGTGATAGCGCCATCCGGGCACACGATAGCACAATTTATACAACCGGTGCATGTGTCGTTCTTTAATTGAACATAATGATAACCTTTTATATTAAGATTGGGAGACGTCTCCAAACAGTTTTGCGGACAAGCTGCAATACAGAGTTCACACGCTTTACAAATATCTTTAGCAACGATTATTGTTCCTCGAATCATATTGATGCTCCCGTAAATTGGAGATTTAAGCCTTTTCCATATCATGAATAGAGCATTTCTCATTGCTCAAGTATTATGCCATATTAATAATTTACAACATAAAGACTTAATTGCAAGATTCTAAGATAGAAAAGTCTTGACTTGGCACTTTTAAGAAGATATTGATATGGAATTCCTGAAAGCAGTAAGTGAAAAAGACTAAAAAAACATTCGAATTTTCATTGATATTCTATTCAAAAAAAATATAGGATATATATGCGCATTATGCAATCACGACTTTGAATAATAAAATGCCGTCGCTTGATTATATTAAGAAAATAGACTAAAGTGGCTCCCAGACAATAAATATTCTCAACACCATAACCGGAGAATGTAATGAAGAACTTCGATTTGACTCTCAAAGATTTGAACAATTTATTTCCTGATAACTTTAGCGAAGAACAAAAAGCAAAAGCAAAGACTGTTTTTTTAAAAGAACTCGCGCTTTCATGCCATAAATTCTATGGAGGCAAAATGGTTACAGTGCCTAAAGCGGGAATCTACGGCTTCAATTGGTTTAATGTTTGGTACACACCGGGCGTTTCTAAAATATCGACTACAATTCGCGATAACAACGATACTTCATTTGATCTTTCCAACCGAGGAAATCTTGTCGCTGTAGTTTCTGATTCGACGCGTGTGCTCGGCGATGGCGACTGCACTCCTCCCGGCGGCCTGGGCGTGATGGAAGGAAAAGCATTCCTCATGAAATATCTCGGCGGTGTCGATGGTGTCGCTCTTTGCATCAACTCGAAAAGCTCAAAAGCGGAACATGACCCGGAAAAAATCATCGATTTTGTAAAAATGCTCGAACCGAGTTTCGGAGCCGTGAATCTTGAAGATATCTCACAGCCTAACTGCTTTAAGGTGCTCGATACGCTGCGCGAGGAATGCGACATCCCCGTGTGGCATGACGATGCTCAGGGAACAGGCAGCGTGACTCTCGCCGGATTGATCAATGCTCTCCGTGTTGCCGGTAAGGATATGAAAAATATAAAGATTGTCTTCTTCGGCGCGGGTGCATCAAATACCACTATCGCCAGATTGATACTTAAAGATGGTGCCGATCCCGGTAAAGTCGTTATGTTCGATACAAAAGGTTCTCTCAATAAAAAACGCAAAGATATCGAGGCAGACAAAGCATTTTACCGCAAGTGGGAAATTTGCCAGGCAACTAATCCGTCAAACATAGACGATATAGAAACCGCACTGACAGGGGCCGATGTGCTTATTGCATTGAGCAAACCAGGGCCGGATGTCATTAAAAAATCCTGGATACAAAAGATGGCAAAAAAGTCGATCATCTTCGCATGTGCAAATCCGGTACCTGAAATTTATCCGTACGCTGCAAAAGAAGCAGGTGCGTACATCGTCGCCACCGGACGCGGCGATTTCCCCAACCAGGTAAATAATTCGATGGGATTCCCCGGTATCCTTAAAGGCGCCCTTATGGTACGTGCGCGCAAGATTACGGATGAAATGGCAATTACTGCCGCGTACTCCATGGCTAATTTTGCAATGAAAAAAGGAGTCAATCCCGATTACATTATGCCGACAATGGAAGAAACCGAAGTGTTTGCACAGGAAGCCGCCGATGTTGCCACACAGGCCATAAAGCAGGGTGTTGCGCGAGTTCAATTAAGCCACCAACAGGTATATGATAAGACGCTTAGCGATATTAAGGAAGCGCGCGATATCTTAAATCTATTGATGAAAGAAAATTTTGTCAAAAAACCGAATATGGAACTGATTGAAGCCGCCGTAAAGAATGCTGTCGATACAGTGAAATAATTTTCCTTTGTGACCTTCGCAAGATATCTATGGTAACTTTCGCAAGGTATCTTAGTCTGACAATTGAAACCTTGCGAAAGTGATCATGTCACACGGTACGGGAAAAAATCGGTCTTTCTTTTTCCATCCCGGGCAGGTAAGCATCAAAACACATCGCAATATTTCGGAGAACAAAACGCCCGGCTTCCCGGATAACAATTCGGTCCGTTTCCAGCTTAAGCAAATTCAACGGCAGGAATTCTTCAAGCTTCGCGATAGAATCCGCGAAATACTCATCGAATATTATTCCGAATCGATGCTCGACGCCGCGCTTATCCACCTCCAGATCGCACATTAACCGCATGATCACATACTTGCGTATTTCATCATCACG
>CAZYAM010000063.1:5724-10761 GCA_964645575.1 uncultured Ignavibacteriaceae bacterium | reverse complement strand
GCTGTAGGCAATTGATCCTGGCGAATAAGTTTTTGATGCGGTTTCATCCATGGTACATAAGCGAAATTGAAGACGGCAATCCGTTCGGGCGAAAGTTCGATTACTTTATCAAGAGTCGACTTGAACGATTCCGCCGTTTGCAGCGGCAATCCATAGATCAAATCGATGTTAATGCTCTTAATCCCAAGCTCACGCAGCCATTGAAAGACCTGATATGTAAGTGATTCCGGCTGTACACGGTTGACTGCGGCCTGCACATCTTCGTTAAAATCCTGCACACCGATACTAAACCGGTTGGCACCACCGTTAATAAAAGCTTTCAGATGATCGATAGATAATTCGCGCGGATCTATCTCAACACTGATCTCAACATCGGAGGCAAATTTAAATCTTTCTTTAATATGATTTGCAAGATCGCGAATTTCTTCCGGCGTGAGATACGACGGTGTTCCACCTCCCCACGCAACTTGAACGACATTTCTTTTCTTAGAAATGAAAGATGCCGTACGGTCAATTTCATTTTTTATTGCATCTAAATACTCGGATACTTTTTCACGATTGTTTGTGATGATCGTATTACAGCCGCAGAAATAACACAGCGTATCGCAAAACGGAATATGCAGATACAACGATACCGGAACTGTACTATTACGGTTATTTTCTTTAAGATCATCTTCAAACTGCCGTGCTGTATATGTGGCAGAGAATATTGGCGCCGTTGGGTAACTTGTGTATCGCGGACCCGGCCTGTCAAATTTTCTCAGGACAGAAAGTAATTGATCATCAATAATGGACATACCGAATCCGACAATATACAGTTATTCTTTAGGATGCAAATATCAGGCGTGAATTGGTTTTTTCTTACTTATTTTATGTCCTTTGCGAACACAGCTGGTACAAAGCTCGGCTGTCGGATGCTTCTTTAGATGTGCTATTGAAATTTTTTTACCGCAGCATAGACACACGCCGTACCGGTTTTTATCGCATTCATGCAACGATTCTTCGATCTGCTTCCCTTCCGTCCCTGCAAGAAGCATGCATTTGCACATTAACGATGGATTTGATTTACATGGTTGCACAGGCTGGTTACAGTAGGGACAGATAAGATCTTTTCCGTCTTTGAGTGAACGCACCCAGGATGATTTAGACATTTTCTCCAGGTTCCTGCTCAATGCTTTCACCAGTATCTTTTTCTTCATATAATATTTTTTCAAACCCTTCAACTCTTTTCCTTGTTTCCCTAACAACGGAAAAGAGAATTCGGTTCCTAAACAAGAAGCTTGTAACGGTTAAGCGCCTTCATATAATTTGCACGTTCATAGGCAGACGGATCGGCAATAGATTTATGGCTCAGGCTCCCTTTCATCTGCTCGATGGATTCGTATTCGTGTTCTTGCATCCAGTTTTCCAGATCCTGCAAGACTTTTCCGATATGTTCCGGTCCATGCGTCAGTAATGCCGAGCACATCATAGTTACATCCGCACCTGCCATCGTCAGCTTCAACACATCTTCCGCTGAATGAATGCCGGAAGTAGCTGCAAGGCTTGCTCTAATTTTTCCGAATAAGATTCCTATCCACCGCATAGATAAGCGATTTTCATAGGAATTACTCAGTTCGATACCGGACTTTACATCCAATTCGTCAAGATCAATATCGGGCTGATAAAATCGGTTAAAGAGCACAAGTCCGTCTGCTCCTTCACTCACAAGACGCTTTGCGATATTCGGAATAGAACTGAAGAACGTATTTAGTTTTACGGATATCGGAATTTTCACCGCGCTACGTATTCCCTTTAGCACTTCAATATAGCGGTTTTCAACATCCGTGCTTGTCATATTTACATCCGTGGGCACATAATAGATATTCAATTCCAGTGCAGCTGCTCCAGCTTCAACCATTTTTTTTGCATAGTTTATCCACCCACCTGGTGTAGTACCATTCATACTTGTAATCACAGGAATTTTCAATTCATTAGCTGCTTTAGCAACGATTTCTAAATATTCGTCAGGAGCATAATAATAATCGTTAATATTGGGAAAATACGAAAGTGCTTCGGCATAACTTTCCGTTCCATACGATTTGTAGTGATTCATAGATTCGATTTCGTGAGTAATCTGCTCTTCAAAGAGCGAATGCATTACGATAGCCGATACACCTGTATCTTCAAGCTGATGCATCGAATCAAAGGAGCGCGATAGCGGGCCCGCCGATGCGACAATTGGATTCTTTAGTTTAAGTCCAAGATAAATCGTCGATAGATCCATGATCCCTGCTCCTTTCTTACTTGTTAGGAATACACCAGCATTAAATATATATCATGAACCTCAAATGCCGTCCCAGAGTTTCCGGGATGGCATTATATTTCTTATTTCATTCAGCTGCGTTCTCTATGTCAATTCGAAGCAGGCTTCTGCACATTGCTGCCTTCTTGTGCAAACTGACTGTATATCGCCCAGCGCACTCTGATATCTTCTTCCGCTAACTTCAGCAATTCTTTTGCACGATCCGGATTGCTCTTCGTCAGCGAATTGAATCGTGTTTCCGTCGATGTGAACTCGGAGAGCGCTCCTTTCGGCGCTTTCGAATCGAGCTTAAACGGATTTTTTCCTTCTTTTATTAACTCCGGATTATGCCGGAAAAGCGGGAAATAACCGGTCTCGACCGCCATTTTCTGGTTTGTCATACCGCGCGCCATATCGATTCCATGTGCAATACAGTGCGAATATGCAATAATGATCGACGGCCCGTCATATGCTTCTGCTTCGATGAAGGCACGGACTGTTTGAGCATCGTTTGCACCCATTGCTACTCGAGCAACATAGACGTTATTATACATCATCGCTAAGAGTGACAGGTCTTTCTTCGCAGTCGACTTTCCGGCTGCTGCAAATTTTGCAACAGCAGCACGGTTTGTTGATTTCGACATTTGTCCGCCTGTATTGGAGTACACTTCGGTATCGAGCACGAGAACATTTACATTCTTACCGGATGCGAGCACATGATCCAATCCACCGTATCCGATATCATAAGCCCAGCCGTCGCCGCCCATAATCCAAACACTGCGCTTCACAAGATTATCAGCGATGCTCAGCAGCCGTTTTGCCTCAGGTTTTTTTATCTTAACTAATTTTTCTTTTAAAACTTTAACGCGTTCACGCTGTTCATAAATTCCCGCTTCATCTTTCTGGACAGCCTGAATAATCGCTGTTGCCAGATCACTGCCTATATCGTTTGAAAGCTGCGTTATATATTCCTTTGCCATTTCATTCAGCTTGTCAACCGTCAGGCGCATGCCGAGCCCGAATTCTGCATTATCTTCGAACAATGAATTCGACCATGCCGGACCACGTTTATCGCCGTTCTTCGTCCACGGTGTCGTCGGGAGATTACCGCCAAAAATAGAAGTGCATCCTGTGGCGTTTGCAACAAGCATTCGATCGCCGAACAACTGGCTGGCAAGTTTTATATATGGAGTTTCACCGCAGCCTGAGCAGGCGCCGCTAAACTCGAACAACGGCAGCAAGAATTGCGATCCTTTCACGGAATCCACCTTTACATTCCTTCGATCCACCTCAGGCAGCGAGAGGAAGAATTCGAAATTTGCTTTTTCTTGCTCACGAATAGGCGGCTGCGATTTCATGTTGATCGCTTTCACATTCGGTTCCTTCTTACTCTTCGCAGGGCAGACTTCCACGCATAAGGTACAACCGGTGCAGTCTTCCGGCGCAATCTGTATCGTGTACTTCATGCCTTTGTACTCGGGACCTTTATAATCCGTCGACTTGAAGGCTGCAGGAGCTGAGGCAAGTTTCGCGGGATCGTATACCTTTGTACGAATTGCTGCATGCGGGCATACCATTGCACATTTATTGCACTGGATGCAAATATCCGTTTCCCACACGGGAATTTCGAGAGCGATGTTTCTTTTTTCCCATTGTGCAGTACCTGTCGGGAATGTGCCGTCCACCGGCATCACGGAAACCGGGAGCTTCTCGCCGTTGCCGGCGATAATCATTCCTGTGACTTTTTTAACAAAATCAGGCGCCTTATCGGAAACCGCCGGCGGCATTTCGATCTTGCTCGTTACACTGGCCGGAATTTTAACTTCAAATAAATTGGCCAGCGTCTGATCGACAGCCTCAAAGTTTTTCTGAACGACCGCTTCACCCTTTCTCCCGTACGTCTTTTGAATGGATTTCTTAATGGCTTTAATTGCATCATCTTTCGGTAAAACGCCTGAGATAGCAAAGAAGCAAGTCTGCATAATCGTATTAACACGGCTTCCCATGCCGGTTTTCTTCGCTACTTCATAAGCATCTATAACAAATAATTTCATCTTCTTTTCGATCAGCTGCTTTTGAACCTGGCGCGGCAGGTGATCCCATACTTCATCCTTCCCGTAAATACTGTTCAATAAAAATGTACTGCCCGGAATTGCAGCCTGCAATACATCAAATTTTTCAAGGAAGAACCACTGGTGGCAGGCAACGAAACTGGCGTGATCGATAAGGTAAATGGAACGAATCGGACGCGGCCCGAAACGTAAGTGCGATGTTGTGGTGGAACCGGACTTCTTCGAATCGTAAACAAAATAACCCTGCGCGTAGTTGTTCGTATCTTCACCGATAATTTTAATAGAATTCTTATTGGCGCCGACTGTACCGTCTGCACCCAGGCCATAGAAAACAGCGCGAACCACATCATCCCGTTCAACGCTGAAGTTCGGATCATATGTGAGACTTGTATGCGAGACATCATCATTGATTCCGACTGTGAAGTGATTCTTCGGCTGAGGTTTTTTCATCTCGTCAAACACTGCTTTGACCATTGTCGGAGTAAATTCTTTGGAGGATAGTCCATGCCTTCCTCCAGTCACACGAGGCATTGTCTTAAACGGAGATTTACCGGCAGCCACGGTCTCGCTCAACGCTGTTACGACATCCAAGTACAGCGGTTCACCCGTGGAACCGGATTCCTTCGTGCGATCCAGTACAGCAATGTTTTTTACGGTAACCGGAAGCGCTTTTACAAAATG
>CAZYAM010000063.1:3238-5624 GCA_964645575.1 uncultured Ignavibacteriaceae bacterium | reverse complement strand
AGTGCCAGATCCATAGTTTCCTGCACCGAATTAGCTGCAAGCATTGCCCAGCCGGTAGAGCGCGTTGCCATAACATCACTATGATCTCCAAAAATCGACAGCGCGTGCGTTGCTACCGTCCGTGCCGCAATGTGGAATACCGTAGAAGTGAGTTCCCCGGCGATCTTGAACATATTAGGGATCATCAGGAGCAATCCTTGCGAGGCCGTAAATGTACAGGAAAGCGCCCCTGCCTGCAGTGCACCATGCACTGCACCGGCAGCACCGCCTTCACTCTGCATTTCTACTATTTGAGGAATTGTGCCCCACAGGTTCTTGCGTCCCTGTGCCGACCATTCATCCGCCCATTCGCCCATGTTGGATGAAGGAGTTATAGGGTAGATTGCTATGACTTCATTGAGTTTATGAGCAACATAGGCAGCTGCCTCATTGCCGTCAATTGTGACCTTTATTTTTCCATTCTTCGTGTCTGACATTGTATTTTTCTCTTTTCTTCGTTAATGAAATTATTGGCATTGAACTTTACTAGGCAAGAATTGTTCCGTCCTCTTGAATATGAATTTCATACAATTTCGCAAAAAATGCTGTTAAATACAAAGGAATTTCGCAGTTTTGCGAGATACAACCTGATATTTTATAAATTCTGATAGGAATTAATATGCGGAATCCGGGTTCTCTGCAGGGCGGTTTTAAAAGCAATACTACATTACCGATACAAAGCGAAGAAAAAAATATGGCGGATGAACAAGCAAGGCAAGAAGGAGGTGACCGCTTGTTGCCGAAAACATCCAGCATCCGCCATAGTATTCATTTTAAATTATATTTTCCTGTTATTTATATGACGATATTAGAGCGGAAAAGGTTGCAGCCTTAATTGAAAAATCTTATGCTGCGAAAAGAAAGAGACGTTTCATTGATATACGAGACTATATTCAGCAGTATTCAATTAATAGAGTCATATTGCGATTGAATGGAAATCTCGTTACACTTTCAAGGTTTTTAATATTCTTATTTCGTTTAAATTTGGATAAAATTTAAGCATATCTATACCGGATATTTATACTATGAAAACTGCGCAATCGATATTATCTCAATTTGAAAAAACAGCAGAAATCTGGCTTGATTCAATTAACCAATACTCCGAAGAACAGTTCGCCAAAAAGCCCGATGCAGATTCATGGTCAATCGGACAGGTGTACAACCATTTAATTGTCGGTACCCGTCTTTATCATTTACAGCAAATTGCACTGTGTCTCGAAAGTAAACAAACTGATGGAAATGCAGTTAAGACGTTGCCGGGAAAGTTAATGTTTTTTATAGGAAGCTTCCCGCCGATGCGTATTAAAGTGCCGCCTTCGATAACTTATACGCCCGCACAGCCGCCGAATATTGAGGCGATGAGATCCGGTTTAGAGAAGCTTATATTAATAATGCGGGGAACAGAACGGAAATTATCCGCAGCTTCTGAAGTTTCTAAAACCGAACATCCGGCTATAGGTTCATTGAATGCGCGGGAATGGTTTCAGTTGATCGAAATGCACTTTCGTCATCACCTGCGACAGAAGAAACGTTTGGATCGTTTTTTAGCATCTTGATGATTGTCAATGGATACAACATACAGACGCCTCAAACTGAAAGCTGAATAAATAAAAACATTCTCTTTCATGGCAATTGAATAACATGGTCAACCATCATTCAGATAAAAATTTCTACGAGGTAGCCGAAGGTATTCGAATCAAGACACTCGTACTTGGTGCATCGACGCTTATGTCGGAGTTTAAATTATCAAAGGATGCCGTCATTCCGCTTCACAGCCATCCTTATGAGCAAACAGGATATTTGATCTCCGGTAAAATTATTCTTCATATAGAAGAAGAAAAATATGACATGAAAAAAGGTGACAGCTGGTGTATTAAAGAAAACAGCCCGCATCAGGCAGAAGTGCTGGAGGATTCAATAGTGCTGGAAGTGTTTTCACCGCCGCGAGAAGATTATAAAAAGTATTTAGATGCGGACGTCATAGCATAATAGTTATAAACAGGGAGTATCAAATGGATAAATCCAGCCGCTTTTCTTTGCGCCCATACGCTTACAAAAAAAAATCTTACCCATGGAATCTTCGGAGAGTTCCGGAAAAGGCAAATATCAACGGCCATATAGTACTTCATCCCGGACGGCATAGTGCCATCTTTGTTGTACACGGTATGGGCGAACAAGAATGGCTGGATACGTCGGTTACACTGCGGTCCGGTTTTGAAGATGCATTGGAAGTTATTCGTGCCTGGCAAGCGAAGAATCTGAAGCCGGACACGTCCATCATTGAAGAAGTACCTCCGCCTTATGTCTCTGATGGTTTTTGGGCTGATTATCCGGATTCCGGCAGAAC
>CAZYAM010000063.1:0-3138 GCA_964645575.1 uncultured Ignavibacteriaceae bacterium | reverse complement strand
TATGCGCATCCGTGCGGTATGTCGGAGAAAGCAATCGTGCAGCGTATCGAATTCAGGGTCGGACAGGAATTTTTAAAACTCCTGGGGCTCGATTGGGATTTCAGACCGTTATCCAGAAATGAGATGATGACAGCTTCGGGCAAACCGTTCGTGTTCAATCGAATTATCTGGGTATCCCACAGTCTCGGCTCGGTAATAAGTTATAACGTGCTGTCGGATATATTTCACCGCGCTGCGGAGGTGGAAACAACAGGTACGGCAATCCAAAGAAAGGGAGCAGCACGATTCCGAAAATCATTGCGCAGATTTGTAACATTGGGCAGTCCGCTGGATAAATTCGCGGTTTTATTTCCCGAAGCTATGCGCCCATGGCCTGAACCGCCGAAAAACGGTTTGCTGGAAACAAAAGGTGATAATATTATAGGATCGAAATCTTCCGATAGAAATATCGGTAAACACGGCTGGTGGATTAATTTTTATCATGTACTGGATCCGGTGTCCGGTTCACTGGATAATCCGCTTATTTGTAATACTTATCAACCGTTGAATATCCACGCAGATTGGAAATCGCTATCGCTCATTCCCGGACTGGCGCATTCTTCGTACTGGAAAGCCGTCAGAGTACTCCGCTTCATACTGGCGCGCACGTACGGCAAAGAGTATCTACATGATGAAGATATAGAATTTCTTTCGTCCAAAAACCGGGCATGGTTTGCAATAATCGGCTATTTTATCTGGACACTGCTCCTGTACGGAATTCCTATTTTACTCATCTTGTTTTATAAAGACATCGGAACCTGGCTTTGGAAAGTACTTTTTTAATTTACAAATATGAATGATTTTCTTTAACCGTGGTTATTCTTTCTCCTTGCATTAACCATAATTATGGCAGCAGCATATGCCAAGGAGATTATATAAAAGCATGATTGATTTCTTGTCTTTTAGGAAAACATGTATGTATTTCAGCGTTGAATGTCTTTTTTTACTTTCAAAAAGTTACAGCCAAAATTAATTGCATAAAATTATTTATACGGGACCGCCATGATGCTGATTCCCTATAGACTGGAAACAACTTTTACACGCATACCATATGCAAATGTGGCATTGATCGTTATCACATCGCTTATCTTTTTTCTCCCATCAAATGTTCTTTCATTCAGTGATATCGAACCGTTTGTCCTGCGCGATTGGAGTCTTTCCGGACTTATCGGATGCAATTTTTTACACGGGGGTTTTTTCCATCTTTTAGGCAATATGCTTTTCCTCTGGGTATTCGGGAATGCCGTGTGCGCTGCAGTAGGAAACGGAGCTTACGTATTTATCTATTTATTTCTTGGAATATTTTCCGGAAGTATACATTTAATTGTAGATGGAAGTCCGGCAATCGGAGCAAGCGGCGCTATCAATGGAATTGTCGGTATGACACTTGTTCTATTCCCGCGAAATACACTTCATAACTGGTATTGGTTTTTTTGGATAATAGGAACATTTTCAGTTAAAACATACTGGATGATTCTTCTCTGGCTTGTCTTCGATATTATCGGGAGTATGGGCTCGCCGGATGGTATCGCCCACTGGATGCATATCGGCGGTTTTGCAGGAGGTATTATTCTGGCAATTGCTGCGCTTAAATTTAATTTGATTGAAACTTATCACCATACAATTCTCGACATATTTACAGGAAGGAACGAAGAAGAAGACCGCCACAAAACATTGGAATTAGAACAACAAATTTCAACAGGTTTTGTTCCCGCGATCGTTCCTGTTGAATCATCTGGAAGCGATATGCTCCCCCAAGAGGCGGATTTACCGGCTCCTGTTCCGGCTTCTATTCCGGTCTCCCCGCCGCCTCCGGTTATTCCGGATATTCAATTAAAAAAATGTGTCGGAAGCGGAACATCCTTCATACTTTATATTATCAATAATGGAGCAGCTATGAATTCACTGATCCTGCGCGCACCGCAGGGAGTCACAGCACAGATAAGTCCTTCAAAAGCTCTCCGGCGCGGCGAAAGCGGATCTATTCGATTTTCTACCGTAGATACTGCAATAGATAGTATCGAGTTTATTATCGGTTATCAGAATTCCGGACTCGAGCAGCATAAAATTCGTTATCGATGCGTACCGGCCGAATCTAAACTTGAGATAGTATCCTCGACACAATAAAGTAATAAAACTCTTTTATTCGACGGCTATCCCTTCCCGTTCTTCGACAGTTATACTGTCGAAGTATATTCCATCCAGAGTTTTACTCTGTCTTTCAAGCAAAAGTGTAACTTTATTTTGAATTATTTTCGATAGTGCAACTATCGAACATCGCAATTATATTGCCTGGAAGTATTCTTCCCCGTTATAAGTATATTTCTTAATAATTTTTTCTTGCAACAGTTGATTAAGCGATTTATCAATATCTTGCTTATTCATTTCCAATGAAACAATCATCTGATCAACTGTCATAGCACGGCGTTTCAGAAGTGCAATAACAGTCTGACCGTCGCTTGTATGGACACATGCCTTATGTGTGTCTTTAAATACTCCGATCACTTCGCTGCTGTCTCCCAGGATTTTCTGAATCTCCTTTAACCGTGCTTCGCTCGTCGGCCTTGCAATTGAATGTGCCGGAGGCCGTATTACCGTATTCAGATGAATCTTATCCGGGCGGATTACTATTCCCTTTATACTACGGTTAAAACTCGGCATCAAAACAGATACGAAGATAAAAATTGAAATAAATGAAAATGACCGATCTTTTACACTTAAACCGATCACGCGGCATTATGTACATTCCATACGCGGCAAGTGTTGAGAGGAATAAGATTGTTGAGAGCATTGACTAGCGAAAAGAAAAAGGAATGTAGACTTTAATACCCTTCTGATAAAACGAACCATAAAAATAAACCCTAAATATTAAAAAAACCTCGCACCGTCCTCATCTCCATTCATATTGTAGCAGGAAATAGTCAATTAAACGGCAGCCGCTGCCCAAATTTCATCAAAAACGAACAAAATTTTTCGGCATATAAATAGTGTATATATTTGAAAAAAGAAAGGACAGCTGCAATGAGACTGTTTATAAAACTCGGAATTTTTCTTTCAGTACTCTTTTTCTTAACCGGCTGTCACACAATGATCCTTATC
>CAZYAM010000062.1:0-15796 GCA_964645575.1 uncultured Ignavibacteriaceae bacterium | reverse complement strand
TTTTTTCTTCATTTAAATAATTCCGACGCTAAACGCGCAGTGGTTCTTGCCGATCGGTGTCCGGTTCCCTTATCGCTTGCCGCAACCGCACGCACGGAAATTTATTCCGGCGATTCCATCGACGTGATGCAGGTATTTGTACACGACCCGATGCAATTCAAGGAGGTTGTGTGGTACTTCGAGAAATTTTTCCCGCATTTTGCATTTTTTAATTCGGATATTTCCGTAGAACAGCAATTTCTCTACGAAACGCAGCTGTTTCCTCTTGCGCTTGGCGAATACGAAATCGGCAGCGAAGGCGAACTTCTTGCCTGGCATTTGAACGACGACCGCGAGGCGTTCGAATATGAACTGCCGCCGTTTTCCATTATGCAGCTTCGCAATTCCAATGATTTCGTACCGCCAAAATACCAGAAATTCCTTCAATTAGAGGTCAGTTACGACGGCCGGACATATGCACTGGAACAGGATTCGCCGCGCGAGCTGCTCGATGCTTTCAACTGGCATTTGCATCATTGCGATCCTGACCTGCTTGTTACCGATTACGGAGATGCGGTTCTGCTGCCAAAAATTCTGCAGTTGTCCAGACAATTCAATATACCCTTGCTTCTCAATCGAGACACCGAAGCACAGCATCGCACAACCAAGGAATCGAGTTTTTTTCAGTACGGAAAGATCGTTCACAAAGACGGTGCATTCACGCTTGCGGGGCGCTGGCATGTCGATACCAACAATTCTTTTACCGTAAGCGAAGCCGATCTTGACGGCCTATTCGAGATGGCGCGCCTGACGCAGATGTGCGGACAGCGGCAGGGACGCGCAAGCATCGGCACATCGATGTCGTCTATGCAGCTTTCATGGGCGTACCGCAACCATGTTCTTATTCCATCGAAGAAGCGTGAACCTGAAGAGTTCAAATCGGCTGCGACGCTGCTTCTTGCCGACCGGGGCGGACTTATTTTCAATCCTCCGTTGGGGTATCATGAAGATGTCGGTGAACTGGATTTTGTTTCGATGTACCCGAGCATCATGGTCAACAACAACGTCTCGCCGGAAACAATCAACTGCCGGTGCTGCACGCCTGCCCGCTCGGCAGTTGTCGGGCAAGCCGGCGATGCGAGCCGCAATGAAACAGTGCCGGAACTTGGTTATACAATTTGTGAAAAACGTAAAGGTGTCGTACCGGAGACGCTCCGCGGTGTTGTTGCCAAGCGTGCATATTACAAGCGGAAGAAAAAAGAATTCAAGGGAAAAAACGAAATGCTTTTCAAGCGGTACGATTGCAGGCAAAGCGCACTGAAGTGGATGCTGGTAAGCTGTTTCGGTTATCTCGGTTACAAAAATGCACGTTTCGGCCGCATCGAAGCGCACGAATCTATCAACGCATTTTCACGCGACATCATTCTTACTGCAAAAGAGATAGCCGAGAGACGCGGCTATAAGCTTCTCCATGCCATTATCGACTGTGTCTGGCTGAAGAAACCCGGTGCAACGCAAAATGATTACGAAGAGCTTGCACATGAAATTTCTACACGCGTCGGCATCGACATCTCGCTTGAAGGCATATACAACTGGATTCTTTTTCCTGCTTCCAAAACCGATCCGTATATCACGACTGCCAATCACTATGTGGGGTGGTACCGGCATGGCGACATCAAAATGCGCGGTATTGAAGCCCGGAGGCGCGACGCCCCGAAGTTCGTTAAGAACATGCAGAAGGCAATGCTGGACAAAATGTCCGCCGCAAAAAATGCCGATGAAATATCGGCATTAGTTCCGGAGATATTAGAGATCGCACGCGGTTTCATTTTACTCCTTCAAAGCGGCCGTGCCAACCCTATGGAGCTTGTTCTCAAACGCCACATCATGCGCGAAGCCGATGAATACCTCAATAACAGCATCAGCGCAGTTGTCTCAAAGATGGTGAAAGGAATGGGCGTACATCTCTCTGCAGGCGAATCGATTGAGTTTATTATCCTCGACCAATCGGGCAAAAAAAAGCCCGAAAAAGCTAAGCCTATTGCATTATATGCATTCGAAGACGGCTACGATATTGAGCAATATACCGAGCTTGCTTTGCGGGCCGTGGAAACGCTTCTCCTTCCATTCGGCTACGATGTACAGCGATTAAAAGCACATTTTGGAATCGGCATGTCAAAGCAGAAAAAGTTGAGGGTACAGCGAAAAAACCAGGAACTACCGTTATTTCGAATCCATATCTAACCTCGATAAAATTTCCTGTTTCTGCGGGTTGATTTTATTGCAAAAGATTTGAATTTCAGGTGATCTCAGACTATCTTCCGAAGTAACAAACTATGTAACTTTTACACCCTATTTGCCGTATTATCGACATAAACCCATTTCAAAAACGCAAGGTGAATCTATGAAGAACTTCATGATATTTCTTTTAGCAATAATACTGTTTATACCGTTCCTTTCTGCAGATGCGCAATTTTGCCGGAAGAATCTCGGCGACGATAATTCAGACGACGCCCTTAGTATTGAAATAGAACAACTTGTTGATAAAATAGAGTGGCATTGGATCTTCGACAATGATTTCGAGCCGGATGCTGAAGAAGACACTCTTCCGTCTCCGCCCGAAAAACCAGATGATTTTACTGATATCGAGACCGAAGAAGATACACAAATATTTTCCACTGACAAGGTCGTTCAAGAGTCGGATACTATCAACGGCAACATAATCGTCAAAGGCGGAAATCTGACAGTCTATGGTGTGATTAACGGCGACGTACAGGTAATCGGCGGCGACTTGCATTTGAGACGCACAGGGAAAATCACCGGTAACACACATGTTATTGATGGAAGTATTTTTAAAGAAGAAGGCGCAGTCATTAAAGGATATTATGAGGAGAGAACGAGCCCGGAAAAAGCAAATTACCGTGAATCGAAAAAAATATCACGCTCAAGTCATTCCTTTGATGTATTATGGCGAAGCGAGCAGATAAGCTTTGAAAATTTTATTTTCCGTTATAACCGTGTGGAAAGTATTTTTCTCGGCCTCGGTACGGAAAAGAAATATTATTGGGACGGCGAAAAAGTCTGGAACGCCTACGGCAGTATCGGCTGGGGATTTAAATCACATACATGGCGCGGCAACCTGGGATTAGGCAGGCAGTTTGCGATTCCTTCAGATGATGGATCGAGTATTATCGAACTCGGAGTAGAAGGATATACTCTTACCGATACAAAGGATCAATGGATTATTCCCCAGCACGAGAATACTGCAGCAGCATTGCTGATTCATGAAGATTTCCGTAATTATTATGAGCGTAAAGGATTTACAATTCAAACGGCTTTTTATACAAAGCAGAATTATTTGAAGGGCGAACTGAAACTTGCATACCTGGCTGACTCGTACGATTCGCTCTCCAATAAAATCGATTGGGCGCTTTTCGGCGGTGAGAAAAAATTCCGCGCTAATCCGGTAATCAATCCCGGCAAAATGCGCAGCATAATGCTGAGCGGCGGCATCAGTACGATAACAAAAACGAGCCGGGCACAAGAAGGATGGTGTTTGTTCGGTTCTGCCGAATTTGCCAAAAAAGACTGGGGAAGCGATTTTGATTTCGATCAATATCTTTTCGATATACGGCGTTTCCAGCCCCTTGGAAGATACGAAAGCTTTAATATGCGTGTGCGTGTCGGTACTTCAAACGGTATAATTCCAATTCAAAAAGGATACGAATTAGGCGGACTGGGAACAATGAGTGCATTTCCCTTCAAATCAGATATCGGCAATCAAATGCTGCTCGTTAATATGGAATTCATTCTAAACGGCAGTGTATTGAATGATCTGGACTTCTGGCCGACCTGGATATTCCAACATGTAAACATTATTCTTACTTCGGATGCCGGTACTACCGAGGAATTTGGCGAAGTGGATATTACAGATTTTCATCATAACCTTGGTGTTGCATTCGGAAACCGGACCGGCACATACAGAATAGGATTTGCATGGCGGACAGATAAAAGCGCACCGCTTGAATTTATCCTGCGGTTCAGCAGACCGTTCTAAAGCAACCAAAAGCCTCTCTCTTTTCAGGAAATACGGCTCGCGGCATACCGCGGCCTGTATTTCCGTTAATATTGTGCTTGCATAATTATTCAGATTATTGTATATTAATACAATTCTTGATACACTAATGAAAGAGGCTTGTTGATAAGATGATAACTGTTTCTGTTGTTGGTGCGTCCGGTTATTCCGGCGCTGAACTTTTAAAGCTGCTTGTCAGGCATTCCGGCGTGCGGATTGACAGGCTTTTTGCAAATACATCCGCAGGAAAGAAACTTGCAGATGTTTTTCCGGCTTTCAATAAAACGCTGGACATTGTTCTTGAGCAATATTCTGTCGAATCTATCGCCAAGAGTGATTTGGTATTCATTGCCCTGCCGTCAGGTGAAGCGATGAATATAGTTCCAGGCATACTTGCAGCAGGGAAACGAGTGATCGATCTCGGCGGCGACTTCCGATTACAGGATACATCACTCTACGAAAAGTATTATAAACGCCCGCATACGGCAGCCCATATTTTAAAACAAGCGGTATACGGCCTGCCGGAATGGAATTTCAGCCAAATCAAATCGGCCGTTCTAATTGCGAATCCCGGTTGTTACCCGGCAAGCGCAGTCCCTCCGCTTGTTCCGCTATTGAAGGATAGTATTATTGAACCGGCAGGAATTGCTATCAGCTCGTTATCCGGAGTATCAGGTGCGGGAAAAAGTACATCCCTCGAAATGTCATTTGCGGAAGTGAACGAATCGGTCCGGGCTTATAAAGTCGGCGTGCATCAGCATTATCCTGAAATTTGCACCGTCCTAACGGCGTTATCTGCTGTGACACCGTCGCTTTCCTTTGTGCCTCATATTCTTCCCATTACGCGCGGTATTTATACAAGCACTTATGCGAATCTGAAAAAGAATGTAAATGAGGAAACTGTGTATGCCGTTTATGAAAAATATTACGGAAAAGCTCCGTTTATCCGATATTCAATTTCCGCAATTCCGGAAATAAAAAACGTGAACTATACGAACTATATTGATATCGGATTCCGCGTAAATCAGGAAAGCAGACAAATCGTCGTTCTTTCGGCAATTGATAACCTGGTCAAAGGAGCGGCAGGACAGGCAATACAGAATATGAATATCATGTTCGGCTTTGATGAAAAGGAAGGATTAAAGTAATGAGCACTGATGCAATTCAAGAATGTGAAGGTGGTGTAACCGCTGCTAAAGGATTTATAGCCGGAGGATTATATTGCGGAATAAGAAAAGCAAAAAAGGATATCGCGATTATAAAATCCGCTTCACCCGCGATAACTGCCGGTGTTTTTACTCTGAACAAAGTCATGGCAGCGCCTCTGTTAGCGGATAAACAGCAGCTTCAAAAATCGAACCTCTGTTCCGCCGTAGTTGTCAACAGCGGCAATGCAAATGCATGCACTGGTGATCAGGGAATGAAAGATGCATGGGCCATGATCGATTTGACTGCAAATGCACTTCATCTGCCGCGAGAACAGGTGATGGTATCTTCAACCGGTGTGATTGGACAATATCTTCCCATGGAAAAGATTACGGAAGGAATTCGCGAGCTTTCAACAAAACTATCCGTTGATGGAAATAAAGACGCCGCCGAGGCAATTATGACAACGGATCTTTTTGCTAAAGAATGTGCCGTCCGATTTTCATGCGGTTCATCTGTCATCACCGTAGGCGGAATGGCGAAAGGATCCGGAATGATAGCGCCGAACATGGCCACGATGCTGGCATTTGTAACAACTGATGCCGCTATCTCTCCTGCGGCACTTCAAAAAGCATTGAATACTGCAAATAGCCATTCTTTTAACTGCATTTCCGTGGACGGCGATATGAGCACGAACGATATGCTGCTTGTGCTTGCAAACGGCTCTGCAAAGAACAAAGAGATTCAACAGGATACACCCGAGTTCGGACAATTTCTCTCTGCATTGGAATATGTCCTGATCAAACTTGCCAAGATGATAGTTCGCGACGGCGAAGGTGCAACGAAGTTAGTGGAAATAGTTGTTCAAGGCGCTCGAACCGAAGAAGAGGCAACGAAAGCGGCTCACTCGGTAGCTAATTCTAATTTAGTTAAAACCGCAATTCATGGGGCAGATGCAAACTGGGGACGAATTCTTGCAGCGGTCGGATATTCCGGCATTGAGTTCAATCCGGCAAACGTATCCATCAGTTTTAATGGCCTGCCGGTATTCAAACCAAATTACGAAATTGTTCTTGATGAAGTGAAAGCGAAAGAAACACTATCTCAAAAAGATATTACAATCTTGATCGATCTGCATCAGGGTTCTGCAAAGGCGCTTTTCTGGACCTGCGATTTATCGAAAGAATATGTGAACATTAACGCAAGCTATAGATCATAGATTGTTTTAATTGAACAATTATTTCTGAGGATGAAAAATAACTATGATTAATACTCAAACAAAAACTGAAGTCTTAATTAAAGCTCTGCCTTACATTCAAACGTACGAAGGTAAAACATTCGTAATCAAATACGGCGGTGCTGCAATGAGGGATGAACGTCTTAAAGTGACTTTCGCTCAGGATGTAACAATCCTGAGAAAAATAGGTATTAACATCATCATTGTGCACGGCGGCGGGAAAGATATTACGGATCTCGCAGACGCACTTAAAATCGAATCAAAATTCGTTGACGGCCAGCGTTATACCAGCGAACAAATGGTTGACGTAGTACTGATGGTGCTGGCTGGAAAATTGAATAAAGAAATTGTGAATCTTATTAATTCAAACGGCGGAAATGCAATCGGATTATGCGGAGTTGACAACGGATTGCTTAAGGCGAAACAGAATTCAGATAAAAAACTAGGCCTCGTAGGAGAAGTTAATTCTGTTAACGCATCTTTTCTTAACCTGCTCCTTAATAACGGGATGATGCCTGTAATCGCTCCGCTTGCTATTGGAGAAGACAATAAAATCCTTAATATCAACGCTGATCTCGCAGCCGGTGCTATTGCGGCAGAATTAAAGGCGGAAAAACTGGTATATCTGAGCGATATCGAAGGCGTACTCGTGGATGAAAAACTTGCTTCATCGCTCACAAATTCCGAAGCCGAATCGCTTATCGAGCGCGGTGCAATTCACGGCGGAATGATTCCAAAAGTAAGGTCGGCATTTGCCACACTCAACCAGAGCGTTCATAAAGTTCACATTATAGACGGGCGCATTAAGCATTCGCTGCTGCTTGAGATTTTCACAGATGAAGGAATTGGGACCCAAATGATACACGAATCATAGGGAATATGCATATGGATAAACAACAGCGGCACCTGGCAATTAAACAAATTATTGCCAATAATATTATTAATACGCAAAACGAACTGGCAGCGACTATGCGGAAAAAAGGATTTAAAACCACGCAGGCAACGCTTTCACGCGATATGAAAGACCTTGGTATTGCATGGGTTTATACACCCAGCGGTGCAAAGTACATGCTCAATCCGGAACAGGAAGAAGAACGGCTCACAACTCTTATAGGGATGGAAATCGAAAGTATCGATGCAAACGAGAGTGTTGTGGTTGTTAAAACGCTTCCCGGCCGCGCACAGGGAGTCGCAGAAATCATCGACCATCTCCGGCTGCCGTCTGTTCTCGGTACACTTGCCGGCGATAATACGGTGTTTATTTTGCCGCGGTCAGTCAAGAAAATTAAAGCAACTATTCAAGCGCTGCGCGATGTGCTTGCGAAAACAAAACAGCATTAGTAAATGTATATTCGCACAATTGACATTGCACATCCGCCGATGAAATCGGATGATGCTGAATTATTATTGGATAACGAACTACAAAACGGCCGTTTGTCAAGTGAACAATGCGTATTGAAAATAGTGCACGGATACGGCAGTGATGAACGGCCCAGCGTATTAAAGGAGGTTGTCCGCAATTGGGCATATCGAAACCGGACAAAGATATCGGCAGTTATTCCCGGAGAAGAGTATACGATGTTTGATGCAAAAACGATCAAGATGCGAAAAGAATGCGGACAAATATCCGATCCGGACCTCGGGTCAGGAAATCCCGGAATTACATTGATTTGGATGAAATGAGCGGAACAAATTAAGCAGTTGAGCCAATGAGCCTATAAGTTTATGAGCCTTTGAGTCGATGAGTTAAGAAGAATTGAAAAATCATGAAAATAATAATGAGGAGTAACACGTGAAAAAGGAACGCATTGCCGTCGCTTATTCCGGTGGTTTAGATACTTCGGTCATTGTAAAATGGCTTCAGGAAAAATATAACGCAGATATTATAACTGTAACGGGAAATCTTGGACAGAAAAAGGAACTAATCGGAGTAAAAGAGAAAGCTTTGAAAACCGGCGTGAAGAAAGCATATATGCAGGACCTTCGTCAGGAATTTGTGGAAGATTACATCTTCCCTGCACTCAAAGCAGGTGCTTTGTATGAACACAACTACCCTATGGCAACCGCGATCGGAAGACCTTTGCTGGCAAAATCTTTGGTTGAAGTCGCTTTAAAAGAAGGATGCACGGCAGTTGCGCATGGCTGCACAGGAAAAGGAAACGATCAGGTCAGGTTTGAAGTATCGGTAGCAGCGCTTGCTCCGCAGCTAAAAGTGCTGGCTCCTGTGCGTGAATGGGAATTTAAATCACGTGAGGAAGAAATTGCTTATTGTGAAAAACACGGCATTCCTGTTGCGGCTACAAAAAAGAATCCATATTCAATAGACGAAAACCTCTGGGGCACTGCCATAGAATGCGGCGTGTTGGAGGATCCTATGGTCGAGCCTCCTGCCGATGCATACCAGCGTACCGTTTCGCCCAGTCTTGCACCGGATGAATCGACTAACGTGACAATTGAATTTAAGAACGGCGTTCCTGTCGGATTGAATGGAAAAAAGATTTCCGGTGTTCAGCTGATAGACCGTCTTAACGAGATAGGCGGTGCAAACGGTATCGGCAGACTCGATATAATAGAGAACCGCTTGGTCGGGATAAAATCTCGCGAAGTTTACGAAGCTCCCGCCGCAGCTATTCTTCACTTTGCCCATCGCGAGCTTGAGCGGCTTGTACTCGACAAAGACACTTCGCACTTTAAAGCAAAACTTGCAGCCGATTATGCAGACATGATTTATAACGGCCTGTGGTTTACACCACTGCGTGCTGCTATGGATGCATTCGTGAACGAGACTCAGAAAGTTGTCACCGGATTGGTCAAAGTAAGACTCTACAAAGGCAACATCGAAATAGCCGGACGCAAATCGCCATATTCACTCTACGACACAAAATTGGCAACATATACGGAAGAAGATTCTTTCGATCACAAAGCAAGCGAAGGATTTATTAAAATCTACGGCCTGCCGGTGAAAACATTTTATTCGGTAAACAAACATTTGCTGAAAAAGAAAAAGTAAGCAGTCTTCCCTTTAAGATAGTAAGTCGATGATGTCTAGAATTTCTTCTTGACATTCAAAAGCGTCGGTCAGGACATAAGTCCTGACCGCACTAAACTGAGGCACTATCGTTTACTTAAATCGGTTGCATTCTCTCAAGAAAACCAATACATTCATATAAAGTTCATACCTAAAGACTGAAACGAATGCCAAAAGTAAAGAAAAAGAATATCCGCTATAAGACAAAGCGCGCAGCTTCTAAGAAATCGCGTGTTGCTGAACGGCAGACTGCCCTACAAACATCTTTAATAAAGTCGCCTAAACTGGAATCCGATTTAATAGATATAAAAGACGCAGCACGATGGGCTTCTAATCATTTAGGCAAGAATGTAACGTCTTCAAATATTTCTTATTTAATTCAATATGGTCGTATTAGAAAATATGGTAATAACGGCAGCGTACAAGTATCCGTACAAGAATTAGAAGACTATTATAAATCTTTCAATGGGCACCGTGAAATTTCGTGGAAAGAACAGCTTGGTAAGGATTTAAATTGGGCACTTTCCTTCGATCAATATAAAGAAGCAGAAACAACAAAACATGTACATCGATTGCACCCGTACAAAGGCAAATTTATTCCGCAATTAGTTGAGTATTTTTTAGACAGCCACATTGATGCATTTAAGAAGGGAGTATACTTCCGTAAAGCTGATATTATTCTAGATCCATTTTGTGGAAGTGGAACAACATTAGTTCAGGCAAACGAGCTTGGCATGCATGCAATCGGTATAGATATTTCTGCATTTAATGCATTGATCAGTAATTGTAAAGTAACAAAGTTCGATTTATTTGATGTTCAAAAAGAGATTCAAAGAATAACTCATTCATTGAAGTTATTTCTGGCAAACTCACATACCATAGAGTTTGAAGAGAAGCTTTTACAGGAGCTTTACAAATTTAATAATGAATTCTTCCCTGTGCCGGACTATAAATACAAAATTAAACTGGATGAAATCGATGAAGAAACGTATGGTCCGGCGAGAGCAGAAGAATTTTTACCAATTTTTAGAAAATTAGTGAAAGAATATAAAATTGAGACCCGACAAGCAAAAGGTGAGCTTTTTTTAGATAAATGGTACTTTCCTCATATTCGTAATGAAATCGAATGTGTATTTAAAGAAATCAAGAAAATAAAGAATATCGATACAAAAAAAATTGTAAGCATTATTTTAAGCCGAACGATTCGTTCCTGCCGAGCAACTACTCATGCTGATTTAGCTACTTTGCTTGAACCGGTTACCACGACTTACTATTGTGCAAAACACGGAAAAATTTGCAAACCCCTCTTTTCGATACTGAAATGGTGGGAAACTTACACAAAGGATACCGTCTACCGTCTTTCACAATTCGATAAGAAATATCGCACACAAACTCTTCAATATTGTTTAACAGGTGATGGACGAATGACAAATATTATTGAAGAACTTCAAAAGAAAAATCCTGCACTGGCAAAATTAGTCAGGAAGCAGAAAATAAGCGGTATTTTTTCAAGCCCCCCTTATGTTGGTTTAATTGATTACCATGAGCAGCATGCTTATGCATATGATTTATTTGGATTTAAACGACAAGATGAGTTAGAAATAGGACGTATGAAAAATGGACAAAGTAGAGAAGCAAAAGAGGTGTATGTAAAAGGTATTTCTGAGGTATTAAAGAATTGTAAAAGGTATTTGGCTAAGAACTATAACGTATTTTTAGTAGCAAACGATAAATGGAATTTGTATCCAATTATAGCTGAAAATGCTGGGATGCAAATTATCAATCAATTTAAACGCCCTGTACTCAACAGAACAGAAAAAGATAAAGGTGCATATTCAGAGATCATATTTCATTTGAAGGAAAAACTGAATGAGAAAAGATAAAACTATTTATCGCCTTACTATAGAAGACATACAAAATGTTGCTATCGAATGTCTCGATAGAGAACTTACGGAAAAAGAAGTTAATTTGGTGAGTTTAAAACTTGGCAATTTTATTCCATGGTATGATGCTATTGAAAATGCAATAATATTATCACACATAGATACTGAACGAAAAGATTAAATACCGATTTCCCAAACATTCTGTATCTAACAGAATACAATGATATAAGTGTAATTGAGAACTATTTTCTATTCAAGGAAATAAAAATGGGATTGAGCCTAAAACAAAAAGAACAGATCAAGATTCTCCTTAGAAAGAAAATTGAAAATAAATTGAAAAGCTATGGCAGAGAAACTTCTTCTATGCCATTTCTTGCTCGTTTAATTCAGGACAATGAAAAAATTGCTGCATATTCATTTATTCATTCTGTTGCAACAACACTAGGGATGTCTATCTATGAAGATGTATCAGTAATTATCGGAAGAGAAAACTCTACTGAATGTTTTCGCAATTATGGCGTTGGAGGTGTAATATCAAAGCAACAAAGCTCAATTATAAAGAAAATAATAACCGAGTTGAGAAATGAAGAGAGAAAAGCAAACATTAAAAATGAAATTGCAGAAGTATTAAAAACATCTTCAAGTGGAGGAAAATTCCAAAAGTCTGGTAACATTGCAGACTTTTACATGAAACGAGGCAATGAAGAATATTTCTTTGAAATAAAAACTGTAAAACCGAATATTGATATTTTTGAAAAAAGTAAAACAAAACTATTAGAATGGGTTGCACGCAAACGATCCGCCGTTAAAGTATTCCTTGCATTTCCTTATAATCCTTATCATCCAGAACCATATTCTCGGTTTACAGAAACAGGAATGATGGACTTATCTAATGACTTCTTGATAGGCGAAGAATACTGGGATTTCATTGGCGGCAAAAAAACATTTCCTGATCTACTAGATACTTTCGATGAAGTAGGTAAAGAGTTTAAAGAACGATTGCAGAAGAAATTCAAACAAATTGCTAAAGAAAAAATCAACTCATACTAAGAATATTTCTTGGATATTATGGTACTTCGCTCGATTATTATCTTTCTTCTTTTTACATCAAGTATAATTGCTCAGGTTAAAACCGATACGCTTGAGCAGCAGCCTGTACAGGAGCAGACTAACAAGGATTCGTTATTTCTGCGAGTGCAGATTCCCGATAAAGATACAATTCGAACCTATTACTCGCGTCTCCGGTATGCCGCCTGTACTTCACCCAATGCAGCGGCATTTGTCAATGAAGAGCAAACGAAGGTCTATCCCAGCGGCGCATTTGTCGGTCGCATAAGCATTGACACTGGTGTCAATAGCATCCGGTTCTTAGTAGTATCGACGGCAGGTGATTCGATATGTCAGAATTTTATCGTATTCCGTCCCGAGCCGATGAAAAATTCACCGCACGATACATTGGTGATAGAAGACGCGATGATGCGGCCGTCGCAGGATATGTGGCTCATTACAGGTGATGTACTCGAGTTAAGGTTCAAAGGAAGTCCGGGCTGGGAAGCAACTTGCGAAATACCGGGAATCGAATCTGATATTATTATGCGCGAACAGTCCCCTGATGAAGCAGATGGATTTTCAGGAGTCTACGTCGGCCAGTACACTGTTCAACCAACCGACGAAATTCAAGATGTGCAGGTTATTTTCAGGTTGAAGAAGAGTTTCTGGAGCAAGGAAAAAGTTTTCTCAAAAGCCAAAGTTTCATTCTTTAAAGGTAAGACAATCCGCATCGCTGAAGTTACAGGGAACCGGCCTTATCTTAATACCGGACTTGGCAGCGACCGGCTTGGCGGATCGAAACTCGGTTTTCTTCAACCGGGTGTACGGCTGAATATAACCGGTAAAATTGGTGCTCAGTATCGTATTCGGTTATCTGAAATTATGGATGCCTGGCTGCCTGAAGATTATGCAAAATTAATGCCTCCGGACGCACCTCAGCCTCGTTCTCTTGCAGGCGCTATTTCCGTGAAAGGTAATGACTCGGAAGATATTGTAAAACTTGCTCTTACTGAGAAATTACCCTACCTGAGCGAACAATCTGTCAATCCTGATGCAATTACTGTTGATATCTACGGAGCAACGTCAAATACAAACTGGATCTCTCAGAATCTCACTGCACGCGGAATCGAGAATATTACATGGAAACAGATTGCCACAGATCAATACCGGTTAACTATCGCTCTCCGGCATATGCATTGGGGATATGATATCGACTACGCGGGCAATACTTTACGGATTAAAATCCGCAGGCCCCCGATTTCCGTTTC
The DNA here is from genome assembly GCA_964645575.1 of uncultured Ignavibacteriaceae bacterium. Taxonomy (GTDB): domain Bacteria; phylum Bacteroidota; class Ignavibacteria; order UBA10030; family UBA10030; genus Fen-1298. Next base: position 2,130 of record CAZYAM010000062.1, on the reverse strand, counting down.
GCACGACTCAGTTTTAGCAGGACTTACCATGGCAATTGATGCCGGACATGGAGGTGAACTAAAAGGTGCAATCGGCGCGACCGGTGTTTTTGAGAAAGATTTGACGATCCTCATCGCCCGGCATCTTGAATCCATTTTAAAATCAAAAGGCGCGAATGTCGTATTGACACGCAGCGAAGATGAAGGACCATACATGTCGGATCGAATTGATAAAATATTACAATCGGATGCCCGGCTTCTTGTGAGCATTCACTGTAACTCTGCAGGTGAAGCATCGAATCCGCTTCTTATCCGCGGCGTCAGCACATATTATCGCCATGTTGGATTCAAGCAATTTGCAGATATTGTTTATGAAAAGATGCTTTCACTGGGACTTCAGCAATTCGGTGTAATAGGAAGCTTTAATTTCACGCTTAATTCGCTTACACAATTACCGAATGTACTGGTAGAAACCGCTTTTCTATCCAATCCAGAAGAAGAGATGCTTTTGCTGGATGACGGATTTCGGAGAAAAGCAGCGGAGCAGATTGCGGCGGGATTGGAAGAGTATGTAAAAAATAATTTAGTCCTAGAATAAGACCCTAAAGAGATTATGTTGGAATTTATCTATTCTTCCATTCTTATTTTATGCTGTTAATAATACTTCATTGCTACCTCTCCTAAATATTACTAAATTGAATTAGTGTTAAGTGATGCATTGATAATTATATTGGATCAATAATATGGCTACTCAAAAACTCTGGGGCGGACGATTTAAAGAACCTCTCGCTGAAATCGCACTTAATTTTTCATCTTCCATTGAATTCGACAAGCATTTATATGAAGAAGATATAGCCGGCAGTATCGCTCACGTGGAAATGCTCGCTTCAGTCAAAGTGCTGACAGCATCTGAAGCAACGCGTATTTGTACTGCATTGACAGCAATCCGGAAAGAAATTAAAGATGGAAAATTCAAATTAACATCCGAATACGAAGATATTCATTCGGCAATTGAGCAGCGGCTGACACAGAAAATCGGCACTCTTGGCGGGAAACTCCATACAGCCCGAAGCCGAAACGACCAGATAGCACTTGATGAGCGTCTTTTCCTTCGCTCGGCTATAAAAGAAATCAGTAAGCTTGTTACTAACCTTCAGCGCGTACTGCTTAATAAAACGGAAAAAAACTATGGTGTTCTGATGCCGGGTTATACTCATACACAGCGGGCACAAACCATTATGTTATCGCATCATCTCCTGGCATATATTAATATGCTTGAACGCGATTATGAGCGCCTGCAGGATTGCGTCAAACGTCTGAATAAATCTCCGCTTGGCGCAGCGGCATTTGCCGGAACTCCATTTCCTATCAACCGTGCAATGACAGCAAAGAAATTAGGTTTTGACGGCATCGTAGAAAATAGTATCGACGCTGTGAGCGATAGGGATTTTATCCTCGAATTCATCTCTGCTTGCAGTTTGACGATGATGCATTTGAGCCGTTGCGCTGAAGAGCTCGTGCTCTGGACTACGAAAGAATTTTCCTTCGCTCAAATCAGCGATGCCTATACGACCGGCAGCAGTATTATGCCGCAGAAAAAAAATCCGGACATGGCAGAACTAATTAGAGGTAAGACCGGACGCGTGTACGGCGCATTGATGAATCTTCTCACAACAATGAAAGGACTGCCGCTGGCGTACAACCGCGATATGCAGGAAGATAAGCAGCCGATGTTCGATGTCGTGAAAACTGCACGTGAATCTCTCCTGGTCCTTGCACATGTCCTGGTTCATACAACATTCGACAAGTTCCATATGGAAGAAGAACTTCGGACAGATTTTCTCACTGCGACTGATATGGCCGACTATCTTGTCACAAGGGGGATTCCTTTCCGTGAAGCGCATGCAATCACAGGTGAAGTCGTTCAATACTGCGTTACGCATAGGATGTACTTCGGCAATTTGGATATTGCTACGCTGAAGGAGTTCTCGCCGAAATTTGAGCCGGATATCTTTGATTTTATTTTACCTCAGACAAGCGTTAAGCGCAAAAAATCGGCGGGGAGTACAAGTCCGCAAGAGGTAAAAAAACAAATTAAGCGCTGGACACAGGTATTAAGAAAACGAAAAGCCTAATATTGTCCATGCTTTG
>CAZYAM010000061.1:0-15838 GCA_964645575.1 uncultured Ignavibacteriaceae bacterium | reverse complement strand
ATCCATATTTTTCGTAGGTCATTTGATTAAAATACTTATTTTGGACAAGTGTGAAGTGTGTAATAAAACAGCTTTTGAACATTGTAATTAACACCTTGTTGTTTCTTGCTTAACTTACCTCGGATTGCCGTTAACTTTTTCCGAAAATAATGACAAAAATGATCCGATCAAAAAAACTAATAGAGCTCATTGCCGGTGTTTTTTTTCTATTCAGCATCGCCCAGTCCTATAATTTTCCTCAACAGCAGGCAGAGATACAAAATCGAATTGCGATTTTACCGATTGCTTCAAATGATATTCCGCAGGAAGAGTTGACGAAGCTGACACAAGTATTCAGAACTGCTCTTCAAAATACCGAACGTTTCGATATTCAGCCGGAAGTTGAAATGGATTCACTTTTCGAAGCTAAGAAATTCTCAAATATTGCAGGTTGTAATTATGCTATATGTTTAGCAGATGCAGGAAAAACGCTGCAGGTCGCAAAAGTAATGCGTATTGATATTACTAAACAAGATGATATCTTTGCAACGCGAATACGCTTGGTTCAAACATCTGATGCTGCTGTTTTATTTGACAGGGTGTTTAACCATTCAGGAGACATCGATTCTTACTGCCGTATTTCAATTCCCGAACAAATAAAGACGATCACGAATCTAGAGTTTGAACAGAATTCATCATGGCTTCATCCTGCAATTATTGTCGCTGTGGTTTTAGGTATTATCTATATAATATACAAGTCGTTCGATTCTCACTCATCAAGCGGGGGAACAGGTGGAGGCGGTCCTATCACTCCTCAATAGAAGAGAAATAGTGTATAATCTTTCAGTGATGTCAGGAATTTCTTCCTAACACTCAAAATATCGGTCAGGACGTAAGTCCTAACCGCACTAAAAAATAGTGTATATTTGTTATTTGGCGGCAGTACTGACTTTAAAGAATTTTTGAAAACTTAACGTAAAAATATGAGAATTTTATAATTTAGGATGAGAACGAAAACTGCAATAATACTCTCTATATATGTTTGGACTGTATCAATTTGTGCTCAGCCGATAGATTCTATACCGGTTGAAGCATTTTCTGTCGGTTCATTCGAACGAGCAACACATATATTCGCAGGGAAACAAGGCGCTATTTATGTTCTTGATGCTGATAAGAATAAAATATTTTACTTTTCGGACATCACGCAAACACCGAAGAGCATTGGAGGATTTGGATGGTCAGCCGGATCTTTTGATGGGCCGACAGGTATAGCAACCGATGGTATTAATGTCTATGTATCTGATTACGGCAATCACCGCATCCAGCGATTTGATCGGAATCTAAATTATATTTCTTCGTTTTCCACACGGGATACTTCCGGCCGAACCGCGATGCGTTTCGGCTATCCTCTTGATGTTGCTCTGTCAGAACTCGGAGACCTGTTTATACTGGACGGCGAGAATCTGCGGATCCTGAAGTTCAATCCACGGCAATTCTTTGAGCGTTCGTTCGGCGATATCGAAGCCGGGAAGGGAAAACTTCAAAATCCGGTGAGGCTTGCCGTTACAACATCGCGAATTTTTGTCGGAGAGCGGTCGCGGATCGCCGTATTCGACTATTTTGGGAATTACCTCAGCAGTATTGGAGATGGTGTTGTGACGGCTCTTTCCGGATTTGCAGTGCTGGAAAATGGATTTCTTATCGCGTCGAGTGATACGCTATTATGGTTCTCGCAAGATGGAAGCGTTCAGAATACTATTCCGCTTAGTCATCTCATTACCGGCGGCACTATTGACCGGATTCAAGATATTGCATGTATCAGAAATCAACTTTATATTCTTTCATCAAAAAAACTTCACGTCTTTAAAATAGATAATTAGTTTATCCGATTCATTTCTTGACATTCGTCACTAATTATCATAATTTTGTTAAGAATAAGTTTAAATTCCGCTACGCATTCATATAAGGGAGTTCATTATGGCATCAAGAAGTATTAATAAAGTTATTCTCATCGGAAACCTTGGACAGGACCCTGAGTTACGGTACACCAGCAGCGGTGTGGCAGTTGTCTCATTTTCGATGGCAACTAGCGAGTCCTGGAAGGACCAGGATGGTAATGTCCAGGAAAAAACTCAATGGCATAAGCTTGTTGCATGGAGAAAACTAGCTGAAATTATTGGTGAATATTTAAAAAAAGGCAGTAAAGTATATATCGAAGGGCGAATTCAATATCGCAGTTATGATGATAAAAACGGCATGAAGAGGGATATAACAGAAATCGTTGTCGATCAGATGTTGATGTTGGACTCTAAAGGCAGCAGCCAAATGAATGGTCCATCAGCCGGCACAACAGCTTCATCCCAGCAGTCGGCAGAAGATTCGGGACCGGATAAGGTTGACGACCTGCCGTTTTAAGCTGTCGATTTTTTTTATAATTATTGTTTTCTGCGGCTTTTTTTTCTAAGTTAATATTATTATCAATGTTCTTTCAATATCGGTTCTGGTGTCCCGATGCACGCGTGCATCGGGGTGAAAAGGGAATTTCGTAAGTCTTGTTGTTATCAAGATAATTCGAAAGCTGCCCCGCAACTGTAATTCCGATTCTAATTATACAGAATTATATCTTCAAGTGAGAAAGTCACTGTCCGCCACAGGCGGGATGGGAAGACGAATTGAAGATCGGAAGAGCCAGGAGACCTGCCATAACTGCTTGCCTCATAGACCTTCGAGGGAAGGTGATTCACGCACGTCTTCTTTGATGAGTGTGAAGCCCCAATCTTTAATGAAGGTTGGGGCTTTTTTTATTCACAATCATTCAAAGGAGGATGTACCAATGAAACAACGAATCAAAATTCTGCTCTGTATAATTCCAGTTGCTCTATCCTATAGCATGTCGTCTGATGCGGGAGATGATTCTACCCGCATATATCATGTTGACGACGTTGTGGTAACGGCTACGAGATCAGCTGTTTCGTTTGCTGATACGCCGTCGCCGGTTCAAGTTATTTCAGCTGAATCAATTCAGGGAATTGACGGGAAAACGGTTGCAGATGTGCTTCGAAATGTTAACAGTGTGAGCATTAAGGATTATGGTGCAGCCGGGGGAACAAAAAATGTTACATTCCGCGGATTATCGACAGAGAATGTATTGTTGCTGTTCCATGGTGTCCCGATTAATGATGCGCAATACGGTTCTATGGATTTAAGTCTATTGCCGCTTGATGCAGTTGATCGTATAGAGATTTCATACGGTGGTTCTTCCGCATTGTATGGCGGGAACGCGCTTGGCGGAGTAGTCAATATCCTCACACGTCAGGCTTCAGATGATATTCATGCCCGTATACAGGGTGAGGGAGGATCGTTTAATATGCGGCGCGTAGCTGCTGAATTGCAAGGACGTTTATCCGGTGTGGGAATGTTTGCCGGTATAGCAAGAGAAACGGGCGACGATTTTTTTCCTTTTGTCTGGCATCGTCAAAACCAGTCAGATACTACATTATATCGTCGTAATGCAGATTACAAACGCACTAATATTTTTATAAACAGTGATTACCGGCCAATTGAAGATCTTGCGTTTGACGCTTCAATCCAATATGTGAAGTTAGAGCGCGGTGTTCCAGGTTCAATTTCCTATCCCAGTCCTGCACGGCAAAGCGATGAGGTGTTCCGTGCGTTGGTTGGTTCCAAGCTTTATCTGAATCAAAATTTAGTTTTGAGTTTAAGTGGAATATATAATCGCAATGATGAAAAATATATGGAACCTATGGATTACATTCCGACAGACCTTTTATACAAAAGCAGCTCATTTTTTATCAATTCTCAGGTCGAATGGTCGCCGGTTTCAGGGGATCGTCTTCTTGGTGGTGTAGAATATAGCGAAAGCCGGCTTGATGTAGATGGTATTTCATGGGGATCGCCTTTTTTAATGAATCCGGCTCGAGTGCAAAAATCTGCGTATATATCAAATGAAATTGTACATCGAAGCGAGTCCATATGGTTCGATCGCATGCTGCTGTATGTGACAGGCCGTTATGATTACTATTCCGATGTAATCGAAGACGCTTTTTCACCAAAGTTGGGAATAAATATTCGAATCAATAAGCAATACAATGTACATATCCGAAGCAGCTGGGGAAAAAATTTCCGCGTTCCGACTTTTAATGATTTATACTATCCGATGTACAGTAATCCTAATGTTACTCCGGAACGTTCAACTGCATTTGATGCAGGATTCGTTGGAAATATTGAACAATCGGGCGAACAAACGCTGCAGGTAACTTATTTTGATATAGTTACGAAAAATAAAATTGTCTATGCGGCTGATTATAAGCCGTACAATATAGGTAAAGCTGAGAATTCGGGAGTAGAAATTCGATATGACTATCATTCTTTTGACGGCAGGATAGAAGCATATTTTGGATTCACTCTAATTGATGCGGTAAAGAAAAACAGAATCTCCTTGACAGATTCTACCTATGATAAACAGTTACCTTATGTTCCTAATTCACTGGGAACGTTTGGCTTTTCGGTGGAAACATATATAGGCAAGATCAATATCAATCAATCGATCACGAGTTTACGTTATACGAATTCTGATAACAGCAATTCGTTGCCGGCTTATACGCTGACTGACGTGAACATTGCCGAGAAAATACCGCTTAATTCTCTTAAACTCACATTGCGCTGCGCCGTAAGTAATATCTTTGATACGGACTATCAGACAGTCGAAGGATATCCGACATACGGACGTGCTTATAAAGTCGGAATTAGCATTGATTATTGATTTGTTTCAAGAAAAAAAATGACGTACAATTAAATATGTGATTTTTATAGGAGGATTTATGCGTAATATTCTTATTGGCTCAATTTTAATTCTGGCTGCGGCACTTTCCCGACTTCTTCCACATCCTGTTAATTTTACGCCGATAGCTGCTATAGCACTGGCAGGCGGTGTATACCTTGAAAAACGTTTTGCACTCATTGTTCCGCTTGCTGCGCTTTTGATAAGCGATTTATTTATTGGATTCCATAATACGATTCTCTTTGTCTATGGCAGCTTTATACTTATAGGATTTATGGGATTATGGCTGAAATCACATAAGAAAATTTTGCCGGTCATAGGAACAGCGCTTCTAAGTTCAGTTCTCTTTTTTGTAATTACTAACTTCGGTGTATGGCTTACAGGCGGCGGATGGTTTTACCCTAAAAACTGGCAGGGCCTTGTTGAATGCTATGTTATGGCGATTCCATTCTTTCGTAACACACTGGCTGGAGATTTAGTGTTTACAGGAGTATTATTCGGCTTGTTTGAATTGTCTTTCTATTCTATTCATGCTTTAGAAAGAAAAGCAATTAGATCAAATTTGTAATATATTCTCGTTGTAATTATCTAACGTCAGGTTGGCTTTTAAGAAACCAATCTGACGTTCTTTTTTGCATGGATCTGCAGCTTAGTATCTATTCCAGAAAACAAAATTCCGGGCGTCTATCATAGTTGAAGCATGTTCTAAAAACATCTATGATTAGCGGATTTAAGGATACTGACGTTATTATGGGATCTGAAAAATAGTCTTTAAATATTAAGAAAATCGATTATATTAATATTGTTTTTCTTTACGCCGCTATATATTTACTGCATTCTCGATTAACGGGATATTGTTAGTGTGAGGATTAATCGGTATTGTTATGATAATCAAATGACGCATCGCAAGAAATTAAACGTTTATTTCCAAATCGATTCTTTTTTCTATCAGGAGGTGCTTACATGGTTGACCGAGCGCGTAGAGACTTCCTTCGGAAAAGCAGCATCGGTCTTGCAGCAACCTTGACTTCAGGATTATGGTTTGACATGCTTGCCAAAGGAATTGTTACACCCCCATCACCGACTTTCTTCGAAGAACGCTTCGGTGTTTCACGGGAGGACATGAAGAAAATACTGGAGATTGCTCTTTCAAAAGGAGGAGAGTTTTCTGAGCTCTTTTTTGAATATAGAGTCCTAAATTCAGTATCCATGGAAGAAGATATTATTAAAGATTCTTCCGAAAATATAACACTTGGTGTGGGTATTCGTGTATTGAAAGGGGCGCAGACCGGTTACGGATTTACCGATGATTTGTCTTTTGAAAAGATGAAAAAGACGGCGTTGACAGCAGCTGCAATCGCTTCCGGCAATTCTAAGTATTCGATTGCGAATCTTGAAGAAAAATCCTCCGGCCTGAAAGTCTACGATCTCAATTTACCGATGAGTGATGTAAAACTTGACATAAAAGTTGATCTTGTGAAGAAAGCCTATTCGGCGGCGCAGGCTTATGATAAGCGAATCGCTAAAGTTCAATCGTCGCTTGTTGATGAACTGCAATATATCACAATTGCAAATAGTGAAGGATTAATTATTGCGGATGCCCGCCCTCAAACGAGGATGGTTGTTTTTGCTACGGCAGAAGAAAATGGTATTTCTAACACCGGGTATAAATCGTCGGGCGGGCGCGTAGGACTTAATTTTTTTAAAACAACAGAGACACCTGAAGAAACCGGTAAAAAAGCATCGGAAGAAGCAATTGAGCTGTTATCCGCTGTCGATCCGGTAGCCGGTGAACAGACTGTCGTACTTGGAAGCCGTCAATCAGGAGTTATGATTCATGAAGCGGTAGGTCATCCTCTTGAAGCTGATGCGAACAGAAAGAAGACATCTATTATGTGGGATAAGTTTGGCACACAGGTCGCCAATCCGATTGTTACCATCTATGATGATCCCACTATTCCATTCAGTCGCGGCAGTTATAATGTTGATGATGAAGGAATAATACCAAGGAAGAAGGTGCTGATTGAAAACGGGAAATTGGTCGGATATTTACAGGATCGGCTTTCTGCAAAACTGATGAATATGGAAACGGATGGGCACGGCCGGCGGCAGACATACAGACACAATCCGATTCCTCGTATGGCGAACACTGTTCTTGCGCCGGGGAATGCTTCGGTAGAAGAGATTATTCAATCGGTTAAGAAAGGATTCTATGCAGAGACATATCAAGGGGGGCAAGTAAGCGATTCCGGCAAATTTACTTTTTCGGTTAATATGGGATACCTGATTGAAGACGGTAAAATTACCCGGCCGATAAAGAATGCGATGCTCATAGGCACGAATGTGCAAATTCTAAATGAGGTCGAAATGATTGCTGACGATACAGCATTTTTTCTCGGCACTTGCGGCAAGGATGGACAATCAGCAGCAGTGACCGCAGGAACACCGACACTGAAACTCCGTAAGATGACGGTAGGAGGCCGAAAATGAAAGACCAAAATCTTTTAAAATTGACAGAAGAACTTGTTGAATTCGGCTTGAAAAACGGTGCAAGCCAGGTAGAAGTATCTGTAAGCCAGGGGACAAATTTTAAAGTAGATATTCTTCAAGACGAAATTGAAAAATTGACTGAAGCGGTTTCCAAAGGTCTCGGACTCCGTATTTTTGTCGAAGGCAAAGTAGCAAGAGCAAGTTCGTCAGATTTTTCTGAGGATACACTTCAGAAACTAATAAAAAATGCAGTCCATCGGGCGAGACTATCGAGTGCCGATCCGCTTGCCGGTTTACCGGAGAAGGAACCTCTTGCCGTTGATGCCGCTTCATTGAAAATCTACGATCCGGCAATTCTAGAAATGGCTCCGGAAAAGAAAATTGCTGCAGCAAAAGAGACGGAAGCGATTTGTCTTGCTGATAAACGCATAAAGAAAACCTTTGGATCTTCATTCAGTACGTACATTGGTGAAAGGTATCTCTCAAACTCTAATGGATTCAGCGGTTCTTTCAAACGAACAAGTTGTTCTTGCGGTGTATATCTCCAGGCCGGTGAAGGATCGAATTTATTTGATGAGGGTTGGTATGATTCTTCCGTGAATCTTGAAGGTCTTGAATCCGCAGAAACGATCGCGAAAAAAGCCATTCACAGAGTTACACGATTAATCGGCGGCAGAAAAGTGGAGTCACAGAATGTACCAGTCGTTTTCGAACCGCCTATGACTGCCGAAATTCTCGGCTTTTTTTCAACGTGCGTTAGAGGAAACAGTGTATACCTAAAGCAATCATTTCTAGCCGGAAAAATAGGGGAGAAAATTGGAAACGAATCCGTCACTATTATCGATGACGGTTTAAAGATCGGAGCGCCGGGCACAGAACCGTTCGATAGTGAAGGTGTTCCACTGCGGAAAACAGTTATAATGGAGAAAGGAATATTGAAGAATTATTTACTGGATACATATGCGGCCAGGAAACTCAGCATGAAATCTACCGGAAACAGCGGCGGTCCGAACAATCTCTATCTTGCAGCGGGTTTATCCACTCCGGAACAGATCATTAAATCTGTTGATAAGGGATTGTTTTTAACAGGCACGATCGGTTTTGGTCAAGTTCCGACGACAGGAGATATTTCTCGCGGGGCCTTTGGAATATGGATTGAGAAAGGTGAACTATCTTACCCTGTTTCAGAAATTACCATTTCCGGAAATCTTGCACAGTTGCTGCAAAGCATTCAAATGATCGGTAATGATCTGCAATTCAAGGATTCTATTACGGGGCCGACTATTAAAGTAGCGGAGATGACTGTCAGCGGCAAATAATAGTATTATTTAATATGAGATATACTAAAGTAATATCAAATAAAGTATAATAAATCAAAAGTAAGGGAAATAATCTAAAATTAGAAGAGTCCCTTTATCTACATAACAAGTAAATAGAGAATGAATATGGAAGCCTCAAAGCCATTGCGAGTTGTGATCGCAGATGATCAGGAGTCGATGAGTGCCATTATCCGGCGCCAATTGGTGAAGATCGGACATATAGTGATAGGAAAAGCAACAAACGGACGGCAGGCTGTTGAAATGACACAGTTGCTGCAACCAGACATTGTGCTTATGGATATTGAGATGCCCGAAATGGATGGTCTGGAAGCAGCCCGACTGATCCATGAACGATGTCCAATACCGGTTGTGCTCCTTACGGGACATGATGATCCGGAGATGGTACGAAAAGCAAGTCAATCAGGAGTCGGAGCCTATCTTATGAAACCGCCGAGTGCCCCGGAAATCGAGCGTGCGATTATTATTGCAGTCGCACGATTTGCCGATCTTATGGAACTGCGCCGGTTAAATATTGAATTACAATTGGCTCTCGATAATGTCAAAGTATTGAAAGGTCTGCTTCCTATCTGTGCAAGCTGTAAAAAAATTCGTGATGATAAAGGCTACTGGGAGGGAGTTGAGACCTATATCAAGAAACATGCTGATGTAGAGTTCTCCCATGGACTCTGTCCCGATTGCATATCCCGATTGTATCCGGAGTACAAATCGAAAAAAGACTGATTTATTTCCCTATGATTGTCTGGCAGAAACGTAACGAAATCCAGGTCTGTCCCGTAAATGGGATCTTGATCAGTAGTAAAGTAACCGCAGTCTTTAAAACGGTTTTTTTATTTGTATTCTCTTAATTTTTCCTGTAGGATTTTCCCTACAAGACTTTCATCGATTCCCTACTATTGTTTTACCTCGAATTGCTTTAATATAATATCAATTTGTTAGATACATTCTCTAAGTTTTAATCATTCATCATTATTATCAGGAGGATTTTATGTCCAATTATGTAAAAGATCTTGTAGCAGAGATAAAAGCAAAAAATCCTATGGAGCCGGAATTTCATCAAGCTGTACAGGAAGTTGCTGAATCGCTTTCTCTGGTTTTAGAGCGTCATCCGGAGTACCGTTCATCGAAAATCCTTGAGCGTATCATCGAACCGGAACGCGTGATTATGTTCCGTGTACCATGGGTAGACGACCAGGGCGAAATACATATTAATCGCGGTTATCGCATCCAAATGAACAGCGCTATCGGCCCGTATAAAGGCGGCTTGCGCTTCCATCCTTCAGTGACATTAGGGATTCTGAAGTTTCTTGCTTTCGAGCAAGTTTTTAAAAACAGTCTTACAACATTGCCAATGGGTGGAGGAAAAGGCGGCTCTGATTTTGATCCGAAAGGGAAAAGCGACTTGAAAATTATGCGTTTCTGTCAGGCATTTATGAGTGAATTATTCCGTCATGTCGGTGCCGATACAGACGTTCCTGCCGGCGACATTGGTGTAGGCGGACGTGAGATTGGATATCTCTTTGGTCAGTATAAAAAGTTAAAAAATGAATTCACAGGTGTTCTTACCGGAAAAGGATTGAATTGGGGTGGCTCGCTTATCCGCCCGGAAGCAACCGGATATGGAGCTGTCTATTTTGCCTCAGAAATGCTTGCAACCAAAGGAAAAACGCTGGAAGGCAAGAAATGTCTCGTCTCCGGGAGCGGTAATGTGGCTCAATATACGGTAGAAAAAGTTAACCAGCTTGGTGGAAAAGTAGTAACACTTTCGGATTCAAATGGTTATATTTATGATGAAGAGGGTATTGACGAGAAGAAACTCGCATTTACAATGGAGTTGAAAAACGTTCGACGCGGACGTATCTCGGAATACACTGATAAATATAAGAAAGCGGTCTATACACCTGTTGATCCGAAACTCGATCATAATCCGCTGTGGAATCATAAAGCGGATTGCGCTTTCCCAAGTGCAACACAGAACGAGATCAACGGCAAGGATGCGCAAAACTTGCTGAGAAACGACGTCTATGTTGTAGCAGAAGGAGCAAATATGCCGACAACTCTCGAAGGTGTGAAATTATTTCTTGATGCAAAGATCCTTTATGGCCCGGGAAAAGCTGCAAATGCCGGCGGTGTGGCAACATCAGGCCTGGAAATGTCGCAGAATAACATGCGATTACCCTGGCCGCGCGAAGAAGTGGACAACCGGCTCCGTCAGATTATGAAAAGTATTCATAAGACGTGTGTAGAAGTATCGGAACGGTTCGGAACACCCGGTAATTATGTCAACGGCGCAAACATCGGAGGATTTTTAAAGGTCGCCGATGCAATGATGGATCAAGGAGTAGTATAGCCCGCGATACTAATACTATGAAGATCGAAATGGCCGTCACTTTTAAAATCTCTTACGGAAGCAGTGGCGGTCACTGATTTATACGGGCGTGGATATATGGAAATAAATTCTGATCCAATTGTCAATCCAATAGATCCACCTTTTGTTGAATACGGGTACGGAAATCTGTTCTACGGTATCCAAAACCCGATGCGAATTCGCATCAGTAATGTTCTTCTCGTCTCCAGTTTATATGATTTGTATCTCTTTGAAGAGGAAGGCCGCCTCTACGAATTGAATCGCGGTGAATATGAAGGGCTGAACCTAAGCCAATCTCCTGAACTCACATGCGTTTCAAGCGGCAAAGAGGCGATGATACTTGCCAAGGAACAACACCGCTTTGACCTCATTCTCACCACATTACATATCGATGATATGGAAGCAATCGATTTTGCGCAAATGGTGAAAAAGTCCGGACTGAATATTCCCGTTGTGCTGTTGATGCATGATAGTCGTGAACTCAAACATTTTATCATGAGCCACGACGCATCGATTTTTGACAAGATTTTTATCTGGCAGGGTGATTTTCGGATCATTATCGCGATTATTAAATTTCTTGAAGATCGATTGAATGTTGAACACGATACGCAAACAGTTGGTGTGCAATCAATAATGGTAATCGAAGATAACGTAAAATACTATTCATCTTTTCTCCCCATTATTTACACAGAAATATTAAAACAATCTCAGCGATTGATCTCAGAAGGCATAGACCTCGGTCATAAGTTTTTACGTATGCGTGCCAGCCCTAAGATTCTTTTATGCAGCACCTATGAAGAAGCATGGGAATATTATAAACGGTACAAAAAGTTTTTACTCGGAATAATTTCCGACGTGGATTTTCCCCGCCAAGGTGTTCAAGATCCGCGTGCCGGCATAGATTTAGTGAAAGCTGTACGTAAAGAAAAACCGGATTTGCCGATTCTTCTTTTTTCAAATGTCCAAGAGAACCAGCAGCTTGCCAAAGATATTGACGTTTCGTTTGTTTTGAAAGAATCGCCGATGTTGTTACAGGAACTTCAGCAATTTATGGTGTATCACTTCAGTTTTGGTGATTTTATTTTCCGTATGCCGGATGGAACGGAAGTCGGCCGCGCAAGCGATATGAAGAGCTTGGAAGAGATGCTGCGAATAGTACCGGAAGAAAGTGTGCGGTATCATGCAGATCGGAATCATTTTTCCAGCTGGCTCAAAGCACGTACAGAATTCTGGCTTGCTGACAAAATTCGCCCGCGTAAAGTGACTGACTTTCCCACTCTTGAGGGATTGCGGAAAGATCTTGTTCGATCCCTTCATCATTATCGAAATTTGTGTCAACGCGGTATTATTGCGAGTTTTTCAAAGGAAACGTTTGGTTCTGAAACAAGTTTTGCTCGTATTGGTGGAGGCTCACTTGGTGGAAAAGCACGCGGACTAGGTTTTGTCGATATGCTTCTCAATGACTATAATGTGCGAAATCGATTTAAAAATGTAAATATATACGTTCCTTCGGCTGTTGTCCTGGGGACAGAGGTCTTTGATAATTTTTTAAAAGATAACGACCTGAATAATTTCGCTATGACGTGTAAGGATGATCGAGAAATTACAAAACGATTTCTTCTCGCTGAAAAATTTCCTTCCGATATCCTGGTAGAACTAACTTCATTTTTGGATCATATTCATACGCCGTTAGCTGTTCGTTCATCAAGTATGTTGGAGGATTCTCAATATCACCCATTTGCGGGTGTATATGAAACGTACATGATCCCTAATGCACACCTGAATTCATCAGTACGTTTGAATGAGCTTCTCAACAGTATTAAGCGTGTCTTTGCTTCTACTTTTTACCAGAGTGCAAAAGAGTATATTCGCGTCACTTCGTATCATTTTGAAGAAGAAAAGATGGCTGTTATCATCCAGTGTTTAGTCGGTAAGGTGCATGAGAATAGATACTACCCCGATATTTCCGGCGTCGCAAAATCATATAATTTCTATCCAATGTCGCCGCAGAAATCATCGGATGGAACAGCATCCGTTGCATTGGGGCTAGGGAAATGGGTGGTCGATGGCGGTAATGCAGTACGATTTTGTCCGAAATATCCAAAAGATATTGGGCAATTCTTTTCTGTAAAAGAGACACTGAACACTTCGCAGAAATCATTTTTCTCGCTGGAACTTGATGCGAATTCCGATTTTGGTTCTGAAACTCATGACATGCTAGTACAGCAGCATGAATTGAATGTTGCCGAGAAGGATGAGACACTGCAACCTGTCGGCTCAACCTATCTTCCGGAAAATAATGCTATCTATAGCGGTTTGAGTCGAAATGGAATGCGTATAGTCACCTTTGCACCAATTCTCCAAAATAATTTGGTGCCATTAGCAGAGATCATCGAGTTATTGCTGGATATGGGTGTTTGGGGGATGGGAACTCCAGTTGAAATTGAATTTGCGATTAATCTCTATACATCCAAACAAACAGTCATGGAGTTTACACTGTTGCAAATGAGACCGCTTGTAGTCCATCATGAAATAGAAGAATTATTAATTGATAATATTGATCCATCATTAATCTTGTGTCAAAGCGGTCAGGTATTAGGCCATGGATTGATTGAGGATATTTACGACGTGGTAGCTGTTGACTATCGACTTTTTGATAGAGCGGCAAGCCGGGAAACAGCGGCAGAAATTGCTGCATTCAATGCACGATTGGTCGAAGAAAAGAAACCGTATCTATTGATTGGTATCGGAAGATGGGGTTCACTCGATCAATGGCTGGGTATTCCTGTAACGTGGGAGCAGATTTCAGGTGCGAAAGCAATTATAGAAACCGTTTTTAAGGATATGTCTGTTAAACCCTCGCAAGGTTCACACTTTTTTCAAAATATCACCTCTTTTATGATAGGATATTTTACTGTGGATGAATCTCAGCAGCAGGGATCGCTTGATTGGGATTGGTTGCTCAATCAATCGACTTTTGACAAGAAACGATACACAAAATTATTCCGATTCGACAAACCTCTTACTATTAAAATTAATGGACGTCAGAGCAGAGGGATGATTCTGAAACCGGAGGCATAACGTGGTAAAAAATAAAAACATATTCGATACTTGTCCTCACTGCGGTGAGAAACTCAGTTTATGGCAACAAGTTCTGCTAAGTGTCGACCGCTCGTTGATGTGCAAGAATTGCTGGTACCGGATTAACTTGGATAGAAATAAAACCGGTGAAAAGTTGGATGATCAGTCCGCACAACAAGAGGAGGAATAAACAATGCGTTCTTATAATTCATTCGAAGTGCTTCAACAACAGGTTACTGAAGCAGCAAAAATTCTTAATCTCGATCAACCAACAACAACCCTGTTAATGTGGCCGCAAAGGGAATTTAAATTTACTATTCCAGTGCAAATGGATAATGGACATGTGAAAATCTTTCATGGATATCGTATTCAGTACAATTCCGCACGCGGCCCGGCAAAAGGTGGCATTCGCTTTCATCCGGATGAGACAGCAGATTCGATTCGTGCTCTTTCAGGATGGATGACATGGAAAACTTCAGTTCTGGATCTTCCACTTGGCGGTGCCAAAGGAGGTGTAGTGTGCAATCCGCGTGAAATGTCTGAACGAGAGTTGGAAAATTTAGCACGCGCATACGTTCGTGCTGTGGTTCAATACATCGGTGTTGATAAAGATGTGCCTGCACCCGATGTCTATACCAATCCGCAGACTATGGCATGGATGATGGATGAATATGAGACGTTGATGCAGGTTCACCACTCCGGTGTTTTTACCGACAAACCGCAGCAAATTGGCGGAACCGAAGGTCGTCGTGATGCAACAGCACGAGGCGGCGTTGCTGCAGTCCATGAGGCTTGTAAAGTTCTTGGTGTTGATCCGACAGGAACATTTGCGATTCAAGGATTCGGTAATGCCGGTCAGCGCACAGCTTTGCTGCATCCTGAACTTCTTGGCGGTGGAAAGCTTGTAGCAGCTTGCGATTCACGCGGCGGTATATTCAATTCGGATGGATTAAATACTCAAGAATTGGTAACGCACAAATTGAAAACGGGATCTGTTATTGGATTTCCAGGCGCAAAGAACATCCCGCGGGATTCTGTCCTTGAGTTGGATGTGGATATTCTCTATCCGGCCGCATTGGAAAATTCTATCAATGAAGACAATATGGAACGCATCAAAGCAAAAATTATTTGTGAGCTTGCTAATGGTCCAACAACTCCTGAAGCCGATCTTTTCCTTCATAAACGCGGTATCCATGTTATTCCTGATATTCTTGCCAGTGCCGGCGGAGTGACAGTATCATACTTTGAGATGGTACAGGACAAAAGCTCCTTTTTCTGGGATGAAGCTACAGTTCATGCACGACTTGAAGAAAAAATGAGAAAGGCGTATCACACTGTCCAAGAAGCTAAACAGGATAAAAAAGTACACACACGGTTGGCAGCAATGGTTGTTGGTGTGGCGCGTGTTGCGGAAGCTTGTAAACTCCGCGGCTGGGTGTAGGAAGCTGTTAATTTTGCTTCAATTTAACGATTACTTATTCGTTTTTAGTTATACAAGAGACTTGTATAATCCTTTCTTTTCGCCATGATGAACTCTGACAAGTTGCCGTCTCGGTTAGAAAATGCTTATTGTTTATTGTTACTTTCTCTGAATTCTACTACCTTTTGTTTATATAAATCATCAGCGAATAACATTGGAGTGATATATGTCTGAAACTTCTCAAAATTCCCCTTCGGATAAACCATATGCGGTCGAGTATTACTATAAAGCCAAATGGGGCTATGCTGATGAATTTATTCGATTGTATAAGAAAAATCATTATCCTGTTTTGAAAAAACAAA
>CAZYAM010000060.1:0-16285 GCA_964645575.1 uncultured Ignavibacteriaceae bacterium | reverse complement strand
TTTTATTTGCTGCATTTACCATCTGCCCGACTTTTTCATCCAGCGTCATCCGCGAGACCAGGTCGTTCACCCGCTCTTCAATAGAAAGATTCTGGTCTTTATATGAAGGCGGTTTTACATTTTCTGTTGCCGGTTGAGACAAAAGAGTAATAACAAAAAGAGTATTTAATAAGATTGCGAGTTTGAGGAGTTTCATAGTATTGGACCTTTCTTCCATATATTCTCAAGAGAGCTGTATTATTTACATAATTGCTATACATTGAAAATATGTCTGTTCTTCATCTTAAAATCAAGCTATGGTATCATATTCCTTGTAGGGACATGGCCCGCCAACCAGACGGCGGGTAAACATGCCGTGTTCCTACAAAAACCGTACTGCATTCCGAAAATTTACAGAACTCCGTAGAATCCGATCACCGATCGGATAAATATACAAATTTTGCAATCAGATGGTTACAAAACGGCTTAATTCAAATACTTCACTTTTCGTAAACAGGTGGGATTATTCTTTTTTTAGTTCCATCAACTTTTCATAGGCAGAAGTATTATCAGGATTAATATCTATAGCTTTTCGATAATTCGTAACAGCCAGTTCGCGGTTTCCCTTTTTCTTATAGGCTTCACCCAGCCAATAATAAGCAAAAGAGGACGATGGAAATATTTTCGTATTAAACGAAGACAATATTATTGCGTCATCAATTTTGTCCTGACGAAGCAATTCATTCCCCAGCATACTAACCTGTCTTCTGGTAAACATTACAGCCGCAGAATCAATATTTTTATTATGAAAATAATAAGCTATCGCCGAATCGATTTTTCCCGAATGAACCAGGTTCGAAAAATTCTCATCCATATGACCAAGGATAGTCCAATATTTATTCAAATCATATTTAGGCATACTGCAGAGATAGATACGACGATTATTTTCATTCAGGATACAATATTCATTTTAAAAAATTCCTTTAAGTTCGGCAGAATTAAAAACCTCAGCGACATCCGATGCATTTAAGCCATAGGCAATATATATATCTTTGAAATTCTTCTTCCTTAAAGTTTCAAAATAATACCACCCGTCGGCACAGATCGCTTCAGGCAGGGAGTATTTATTTTTATAAAGATTTACCGCACTCGCTTCTCCCCAATTTTCGGCTATTATCCCGGTTTTTCCCCTTTCATCAGCCGGGAGGTTTTCATAGACCTTTGATATTTCCATTGTCATTTCTTCCCAGCCAAAGCGGTCCGCAAAATGCTGAGGCAACCGTCGGGTTCGCGTATGACTATGTTTTACTCCGGCATCAACACCAATATATTCAGAAAGTTTTTCAAACGATTCGACAGATAAAAAAGGTATCGCCAGGGCGACTGTCGGAATCGACAGAAGCACATAAAAAACAGGCAATACATACCTCAGCAGAACATGTTTTTTTATAGAACTGTCATTAACAGCAAAGAAACTTTCAAGTTTTACAGAACCAACCGATAACAGAATAGAATACATTGGTATTAAAAAATAGAACTTAGCTCCGGCACCAAAGAACAGCAGAAAAAGAATGATGTAGGTGAATCCAAAAAACCTGTATCGCGACCAGTTCTTCGAAAATATCAGTATGTATAATCCCATAATCCAGACGGGGAAATTAATCACATTATTGCCGATCAACTGATTCCAGAAAAATTCAGGCAAAGAGGTTATGTATGAATTTCCTCCTGCATAAGTCCTGGCAAAATCCAAAAAATACCAGCCATTTTTTGATTGCCATAATAAATATGGAACAAGAAAAACCAAAGCGATAATACCGGCCAGCCAGATCCATTTTTCCTTAAAATATTTCCTTTGAGGTACGAACCACAAACTCAAAAAAACTGCGAATCCAAAAAACAGGATTGTAAGCTTGTTCATTAAACCCAGTCCCATTACAATGCCGAACACGATCCATAATTCCTTTTTTTCGGAATTGAATATTCTTACCAATAAATAAAGAGCTACGGTAATAATAAGGAATTCAAGACTATCATAAGAAAATAGTCCTCCAAAAATTATAAACCCTGAGAACAAACCGAACAGGCCTGTAAGAATAACAGCATAATTTCCGCCCTTAAATTCTTTTGTGGTCAGGCAGGCAAACACAAGTGATAATGCTCCGCACAGAGCGGATGCGAAGTGAACGGTTTTCAGGGAATAACCAAATATAGCCGCAATAAATTTCAGATAGAGCGGAGTCAAAGGCAGCATATCAAGATTCTGGAATGTAAAATTATCGCTGATCGCAATATAATACATTTCGTCCCGGTGATAACCATACTCGGGATTAAGCAGATGAAGCAGGATTTTTGCAGCTGCAAAGCAGAAAATTATTATTGTATTTTTTTCATTGTGGATTTATATTGGATGGAAAAAATTCGTCAATTCAATGAACATAAGAATACAGCGTAAATATGTTCATTCATACGTAAAAAACCATTTTAAGTTGCTTCCCGAAAATCTCCCCCTGCCACTTTCCGAAAGTCCTCCCGTTTACAACATGATAACTTTCGGAAAGTATTCAGGTTGCGGAAAGCAGCTAAACCAGCTTATTCTCTTTATGTTTATCTGCAATCGCTGCAGCTAATTTCTCCAACGCCTCAAAATCCTGCTGCTGCGGAAGTCCCTTGCATAACACAGGAGGCAGTATCTCAACTTTCAAATTAGGTATTGATGCTGCGATTTGCTCGACTACCTTGCTGTTCCAGCCGTACGAGCCGATGACTGAGGCGAACTTCAGCTTGGGACGCAGCGCATTTGTTAGATGTGATGCATAAAAAACAAGCGGGTGCGGACCTGCATGAACGGTCGGCGTTCCAATCACAATTGTGGCAGCGTCAACCAAAGCTATGGCCAACTTGCCTATATCTGTGACCGCTAAATCGAATTGATATACCGTGACTCCTTTTGCGGCCAATGCACTGACCATGTACTCCACCATTTTCTTCGTACTATCATGCATCGATACATAAGGAAGCACCACAATGTTTTTCGGTTCGGTCGAAACCCAATCTTTATATGCATCGATGATGAACTCGGGTTCGGAGTAAACCGGGCCATGACTTGGAGCTATAAGCCGTAGTTCCCGGTTCTGAATTTTTGCCAGATTCTTCTGAATAATTTTACGAAACGGCATCATGATCTCGGCATAGTAACGCTTGGCAGATTCGTAGACACGTCCTTTATCAACAGCATACAAATCAGTCGTAGCCAGATGCGAGCCGAAGAAATCGCAGCTGAATAAAATTTTATCTTCTTGAAGATAAGTCGACATCGTTTCCGGCCAATGTACCCACGGAGTATGGATGAACTCCAGAGTTTTACCGCCCAGGTTTAAAGTTTCACCGTCGTTTACTTCTTTAACACGTTTTGCCGGAATCCGCAGATGGTCTACAAGCATCCCTTTACCGGTCGGCGTGCAAAGAAGTTGAGCTTCTGGATATTTTTCAAGCACCTTTGGAATCGTTCCCGAGTGATCCTGTTCCGCATGATGTGCAACCAAATAATCGATATGCGGAATATCTGCCAGTTGGTGAAAGAGAATATCCGCTTTCGACGGATCGACGGTATCGAGCAGAACAGTTTTTTCAGTACCCTTAACCAGATAAGCATTATAACTTGTTCCATCCGGCAGCGGGATGAGAGAATCGAACAGACGCCTGTCCCAATCTACAGCTCCAAGCCAATAGACATTATCAACAATCTTCCTTGTCTTCATTTTTTAAATTTTCTCCTTAAATCCATTTAATGTGTTTTACGAGCCGTCCGGAAAGCCGGCATTAAGTTCTTTTATAATAACACAATAGAATAATATCTTGTTCCCATAAGCAGCACCGGGTTATGAAATCCCGTCTGTCCAGGCACCATTAACCTAACTGTTGAAACAAAGTGTAGGCAGGTAATACTCTTATGTCGGGATTAAAGCTTGGAATGGACTTTGGAATAATGATATCCAATATACGAGAATTTTTATGTGCGAAAGCTATTATTAGGAACCCACTCTAATGTTAATTGAGATTCCAAAAGCTAAACCTCGCAGAATCCCATAATAAATTCTTGGAGTGACAACAAAATTTGCTACAGGTGTAATTCGTCTGTACGCGGCGATTCCTGCGCCATATTTTATTTCGATATCAAGAGGTATAAATCCCTCTGAAGTGGAATTATCGTAGTACATGAATCTGTAGTTCTCAAATCGATGGACCGTTTCTCTTTCTACAAAACCGGACAAGCCAAAAGATGAATAACAGTAACCAACACCAATATAGATCTGATTGATTGTCTCGGTTGCAGGTTGATTTGGCGTGCTATACATATAATTTTTTTTCTCGAGTTTTCCACCTATGCCTTCATCTGATTTAGGTTTTGAAAAACCAAAAAATAAATCAAACCCATTTGAATAGGAATCACCATTCAAATAATGCCATCCAAAGTTTAGTTCATAGGCAATTGAACCCCATCGGGAAATTCCCAAGCCAATTTCCTGAATGGAGTGTCGAACAGCTGGTTTGTTATTAGAAAAATAATGTACTGAAGATTGATTATAATCCCGTACTGCCGAGCTTATAACTGCGTCTATTTTGCTTTTCAACAGTAATCTAGAAAGAAACACACCAATGCCGCAGTAAACCATTGGGTCAACATTTATTTCATCATCTTTTGCAAATTGAAACGACGAATAAACTCCATATAAGAACATGGCACCACCGGTTATTGCTAATCCTGCTCTGATCATCTGCAATCTATCTGCCTCCTCTAGGATTTCCATTGATCTTCTGTTGTCGGCGATAGCATCTCGAATTTCTTTATAGTCCAATTTTTTAATTTCCTGTAAACCTTTCGAAAAAAAATCGTATGAGTCATTTGGTTTTTTAACCATTAGATCCGTACTGCCATAGATAGAAATCCTGCCCTGTATTATCGTCCTCAGTATTTGTCGTCGGATAACCGCACTTCTGCCTGAACCTTCTACCCATTCATGTTTTTTATAAGGGATTCCATGAATCTGGAAGCTAGTCATATCATAGATTTGATATCGTCCGGTATCATTTAGTGATATATAAGCGGAGCCCAAGCTTGTTGGATGGACTTCGACTTTCCCATAAAACCGTTTGCCATTTGCAAACTCGATATAATCCGAACTATCTGGAATAATAGCGGTTTGAGAATATCCCTCTTTAAAAAGGAAAAAGACTGTAATCGTTATAAGAATCCAGCGAGTTTTTAGAAAACCTATCTTCATATTGGTAATTCCTTGATGATTGGTTGATTAACTGAGCAACCAAGCCCCTTTGACGATCTGGTAAATAATATCTATTTTCTTCGAGTAAATAGCAAACACCAAGAACCGGAAAAAATACTTAAAGAATTATAGTAGGGATTGAATATATTCAACTCCTTCCAGTAAATGATTTGAATATTATCAAAACTTATGGTACAATAGATCGATATGGCTGCTGATAATTCAAATAACGTGTCAAATCCAATACGCATCCTTATGGTGGACGACGATGTTGCCTTTACCAGAGTCGTTCGGGCAATTCTTCAGCTTTATCAACAGCGTACATTCGTGATTACTTGCAAAGACTCTGTCGAAAGTGCAATTGAGGAAATCGAACAAAACCAGGATATTGATCTTATTCTCACGGATTATTATTTCCCGACATCCAACGGCTTAGAATTCTGCCTGGCACTGGATCAAATGGGCCGTTCTATTCCCATTATCTTTTTAACAAATGCCCGTGACTTTAAACTCGCAGTAGAAGCGATGAAACTCGGAGTCGAAGACTACCTGTTGAAAGACGAACTGGATCAGGCTTATCTGCCGCGGACTATCCTGAGCATTCTCGACCGTGTACTGCTGCGCAAGCATAAACTATCAATCGAAAAAAGAATATCAATGGCTGAGAGCCGCGTCCAGGTCATCCGCGAGCTGGTTGTCACGGTCTGTCATGAGTTTAATAATCCGCTGGCAGCAATTAAAATCAGCTTCGACCTTTTTCAGCGCCAAACTGAAGATATTATTCCACTGGAAATGTTGGAATCCTTCGAGAAAAGCTTTAACGCCATCGATTCAGAAATAAAACGGTTGCGTGATTTAAACTTCGAGAAAATCGTTTTTAATGAGGAAAAAAGCATTCGATTCCAGTGAAATTCGGTAGATATTGCATCTCTGCCTATTTTTGCATATAATAATAAAGTGAATTCAATTGAATAAGATGTAGTCTTGCTAGAGACAGTAACACAAATCGAGATGCTTGCGAACAAGAAATTGATAATCGCCTTTCTTGCGAAAAAAAAACAGAGAGAGTTATAAAAAGTGTCCCGCCTAATAAGCGGGACACTTTTTTTGTATGAGCTTGAATGTCAACGATATTATACTAGCGTTTGAAGACTGGGCGCCAAAATGGGCAGCTTGGGAAAAAGACAACGTAGGCCTGCAAGTGGGGGATCGTCAGCAGAATATAAAAAAAGTTTTGGTCACGCTTGATGTGACGAAACAAACCGTTGCCGAAGCAATTTTAAAAAAAACTGAACTGATAATTTCCCACCATCCGCTTCTTTTCCGGCCGCCGTCGTCGATTACAACAAGCGATGCTGTCGGTGAATTAGTCCTGCAGCTTGCGGAGCACAGGATTTCACTTTTTTCCGCGCATACTAATCTTGATTTTACTCAAGGCGGAGTAAGTTTCGCACTTGCCGAAGCGCTCGGATTAGAGAACATCCGGTTTCTTTCACCGCTTAAGAATTCACTCTCGAAAATTGCCGTCTTTATTCCTGAAGGCCACGTTGAGCGGGTGATGCAGGCAATGGCACAGGCAGGAGCCGGTATTATCGGCAAATACTCATCTTGCTCATTCGGTACAAAAGGCATAGGAAGCTTTCACGGATCGCCTTCATCCGATCCTTTTATAGGAAAACGTAAAAAATTGGAATTTGTCAACGAGACGCGGCTCGAGATGATCGCACCGCGCGGACGACTGAGTGGAGTGATCGCTGCTATGAAATCTGTACATCCGTACGAAGAAGTTGCATACGATATTTATAATGTTGAAAATCCGAATCCCAACTTCGGAATGGGCGCATTCGGGACACTGCCAAAGGCACAGCCGCTTGGTATGTTTTTAAAATCTGCAAAGCGAACACTGGGCAGTGGAGCGCTTCGTTTCACAGGCAGAACAGCAAATAAAGTACAAAATATTGCGGTCTGCGGAGGAGGAGGAACTGACCTTTTATCCGATGCCATTGCTGTAAAAGCAGATGTATTAATCACGTCGGACGTGAATTACCATGCATTTCATACAGCGGCAGGCAGCATCGCCCTTGTAGACGCAGGCCACTGGGAAACCGAACAAGTTGTTTTAAAACCTATTGCGGATCGAATTCGCTCTATCGCCCGAAGGGCGAATGAGCCTTTAACCGTATTGATCACTAAACACAGAACGAATCCGATCCAAATAATGTAAATATTCTGATTACTGAGAGGAGTAACCGTTGGAAAATAGATTAAGATCGTTGTACTCATTACAGCTTGTGGATTCCAGCCTGGATGAGCTTCAGGAGATGAAAGGCGATTTACCGAAAATCGTAGCTGAATTATCAGAAACCATAAAAGACAAACTTGCACAGAAAAAGCAGCTTGATGACATCTTGAAAAAATCGATAGCAAACCGAGACAAAACAGACGTGGATATACTGTCTCTAAAAGAAAAGATCGAGAAATATAAGTCCCAGCAGTTTCAAGTGAAAACCAACAAGCAATACGATATGCTGGCACGGGAAGTCGATCACGCTCAAGAAAAAATCACAAAACTCCAAAAGGAAATGGAGGATCTGGAGAATAAAGCTGAACTTGCAAAAGAGGATGCAACTAAACTTCAACCTGAGATTGAAGCACTGCAGGCAGAATTTGCAGATCGCAAAAAAGAACTCGCAGCTGTCAATAAAGAGCATGAAGACGAAGAGCTGAAACTTAAGCACCAGCGCGAGAAAATCGTCGCCCGCATAACGAAAGCGGATTACCAGATGTATGAACGAATCCGTAAAGCGAAAGAAGGGCGCGCAATTGTTCGGGTACAGCGGAATTCTTGCGGCGGATGTTTCAACCGTGCAACACCTCAGAGGGTGTTAGAGCTGAGGAAAAATTCAACTCTTATCACTTGTGAACGATGCGGCCGCATACTCGTTTCGGATGAGATAGTTGAAAGCGCAAAGAAGTTACTATGACCGTATTGGCTTACACGGATGGCGCATCACGCGGTAATCCCGGTGAAAGCGGGGTCGGCATCGTATTAAAGGATGAGCTCGGCAATTTGATCGAATCGCATTACGGCTACATCGGGCAAGCAACGAATAACATTGCTGAGTACACAGCTCTTGCCGCATGTTTGAAGCTTGTAAAAGGAATCGAATGCGACAATCTTATCGTTCATTCCGACAGCGAGTTAATGGTTCGTCAATTAAACGGTCAATACAAAGTGAAGGATAAAGGATTGAAGAAACACTTCCTTAGTATCCAAAAAATTCTTACGGCATCGCCGTTCAAATTTGCAATTAAACATGTACCGCGAGATGAAAACTACGAGGCAGACCAATTGGCAAATCGCGGCATTGATACAAAGAAACATTTAAACGTGTGAGTTTTTTATTCAGGAAGCTTGCAAGATTTATTAAGGAATGTTGTTAAGAAGGCTGGACATTGGGTCCAGGAGTAGAAGCTGGTGCGTCAGGCAGCTGCTCCGGCCTGTTTAAACAGGCCGGAGAGGAAAGTCCGAACACCGCAAGGCGAAGCGCCTCGTGTGTACGCTTAGGGCGTAGAAAACGAGGGTCTTGCAGGCAATATCCTGCAGGAACGGAGAGTATCACAGAAAAGACACATCCCGGTTTCTTCTATAAGAAGAAACCGAGAAAAGGTGAAAAGGTGGTGTAAGAGACCACCGCATTGTCAGCAATGACAATGGTCGCGCAAGCGATCCCGATTCAATCCCTGATTGAATCGGGACAAGAGGAACCCCGCTTGGTGCAAGACCATGTAGATCCCGTTCCCGATTCAGCGAAAGTTGAATGGGGATAGAGTTGCCCGCTCAAGTTCACACATGTGAAGACGGGATGGGTAGGTCGCAAAGAGAAATGGCTGCCTCGTTTCATTAATTGCTTCGGCAGTTCATGGAATAAGACAGAATTCGGCTTATCGACCAACCACTTCATACTCCTGGATATAAGAATATACGGGCAGCCGGCCGTACATATCCACTTTCTTACAACCATTTTCATTAATAATACTAAAGGATTATTGTGACCCAGAATCGGGAATATCGCTGGACAACTCGAAAGGATTCAGATTTGTCAACGGAGGACGTTCAGATTGCACGAACTCTGGCACAGGATCTTTCCATCTCCCCCATCCTGGCAAAGATACTTGTAAGCCGGCGCATCGATACATTTGAAAAAGCCCGGGCTTATTTCCGTCCAAGTATGGAAGATCTTCATAATCCTTTTATAATCGATCAAATGGATGCTGCAGTAGCACGAATTATAAGGGCAATAACTGACAATGATCGTATAGTTATCTTCGGCGATTATGATGTTGATGGGACTGACAGCACAGCGATGCTGTGGCGGTTTTTGAAAGATATCGGAGCATATGTCGACTATTTTATACCGGATCGGATTAAAGACGGTTACGGCATTTCTTCCGCAGGGATCGATCATATACACGAAATGGGAGCAACTCTTCTCATCGCAGTAGACTGCGGCATCACTGCAGTAAAACAAATAGAATACGCGAAATCTCTTGGAATCGATGTTGTTATATGCGATCATCATGAGCCCGGGAGTGAAATTCCGGATGCTTCGGCAGTTTTAGATACCTTGAAGCCGTCATGTAAATATCCATTTAAATTTCTTTGCGGATGCGGTGTTGCATTTAAACTCATTCAAGCACTGACATTAACCGAACCAATACGGAGTAAACTGGGCGAAGATGCGCCAAAACGCCTGCTTGATTATCTCCAGTATGTCGCGTTGGCAACAACAGCAGATATCGTCCCTCTGGTAGATGAAAACCGCATTATGGTGAAAATAGGATTGGAGCTTATTAACTCTATTCCTATTCCGGGAATTCGTGCACTTATCGAAACCTCCGGATTACCATCGGGAAAAATTACTTCCGGGCAGATAGTTTTCGTACTTGCGCCGCGCATAAATGCAGTAGGCCGATTAGGCGATGCCAACCGGGCGGTTGAAATGCTCGCCGATAATTCATTTAATAACGCAGTCCAGATCGCAAGGATTATGGAAGATGAGAATCATCAGCGGCGCAAGATCGACGAGGAAACTTTCACTCAAGCACAAGAAATTGTAGAACATTATTTAGAGGCAGACGATGATAGTGCCATTGTTCTGCATCAGGATACATGGCATCCGGGTGTTATAGGCATAGTTGCTTCGCGATTAGTGGAACGCTATTATCGTCCCACAATCATGATGACTACGGTGGACGGAGTTGCCAAAGGATCGGCACGCAGTGTGTCCGGCTTTAATATTCATGAGGCATTGAAACGATGCGAGGATAAACTCATTCAATTTGGCGGACACAAGTATGCAGCAGGCCTCACGGTAGAGCTTAACAGGCTCGACGAATTTCGCGATGCATTTAAACAGGTTGCCGCCGAACTTCTCACAGAAGAATTACTCACACCGGAAATTCATATCGATGCTGAAGTACGGCTTTCTGATATTACGCCTAAATTCATCAAAATATTGAACCAATTCGCTCCATTCGGGCCTGAGAATATGCGTCCTATATTCGCAATGTATGGAATAGAGGTGCATGGTCAGCCGCGTATTGTGGGGAAAAATCATCTCAAATTCAAAGTACGGAGCAATACTCATGTTGTAGATGCAATCGGATTTAATCTGGGTCATTTGCTCAGCCGGTTGCAGAGCGGGAAAAAAGTTGATGTTGCTTTTTCGCTTGATGAAAGCGAATTTGCAGGCGAGGCTGTCCCGCAATTGAAGGTGCGAGATATTAAGTAAGTACAGATGTATATATATTTTTTCCAATTACTGTATATTTAAAGACAAACGTAAGAAGAATTCACGCGGCACACGATATTCAAAGGAGATAAAAATTGTCAGGACATAGCAAATGGTCTACAATTAAAAGGAAGAAGGCTGTTACTGATGCGCGGCGCGGAAAAATTTTTACGCAAGTCATCAGAGAAATTACCGTTGCCGCCAAAATGGGCGGCGGAAGTCCCGAAACCAATTCACGCCTTCGCCTTGCTGTAGATAAAGCAAAAGCATGTAATATGCCTTCAGATAATATCAAGCGCGCCATACAAAAAGGCACAGGCGAACTTCCCGGAGCCAGCTATGAAGATGCAGTATACGAAGCATATGGCCCCGGCGGTGTAGCCATTATTATTGAAACTGTGACGGACAACAAGAACCGCACAATCTCGGACGTTCGTCACATCCTTGAAAGACACAACGGCAAAATTGCCGTATCCGGATCGGTCGCATTTCAGTTTCACAAGAAAGGTATTATTCTTGTTCCAAAGTCTGTTGTGCCGGAAGACGACCTTCTTTCTATTATTCTAGATGCAGGCGCGGAAGATATGAAGACTGAAGGTGATGAATACAATATTATTTGCACTCCGGATAGTTTTGAGGCTGTAAAACAAGCCGTCGAGGCAAAAAACATCAAGATTGAATCGGCAGAGATTCACCTTATCGCCGACAATAATGTAAAAGTAGAAAGAAAAGACACGGAAAATGTTTTGAAGCTGATGGAAGCGCTTGAAGAACATGACGATGTTCAGAAAGTGCATGCGAATTTCGATATTGATGACAAGGAATTGGTACGGCTTGGAACAAAATAGCCAAGTTCATAAAGCACAAACAAATCGATCACAAATCCTAGATTGATATGATCATTCTCGGTGTTGATCCAGGAACTCTTATCACCGGCTTCGCCATTATCGAGGTAGAGCACGGCACATGCTCCGTGCTCGCATATGATGTAGTTAAAAATGTAAACAACCGTTCAATGCCTATCAGATTGAAACAGATATACGATAAACTCTGCAAGGTAATTAATCAGTACCATCCGGACGAATTTGCCATTGAGACCGCATTCTACGGCAAGAATGCTCAATCGGCACTGAAGTTGGGACATGCACGCGGCGTATCGATTTTAGCCGCAGTAAATTTTCAAATTCCCACAACTGAATATTCTCCCCGCGAAATAAAAAAAGCTGTTACAGGAAACGGTGCGGCTTCCAAGCAGCAAGTTCAATTCATGGTAAAATCTCAACTGAAACTCCGCGAAGCACCAAAATTCTTCGATGCTTCAGATGCGCTGGCGACTGCTTTATGCCATTCATTCCGCATAACGGACGGCAAAATAAAATCGCGGCATACACGGACGCAGGGATTAAAATCACGGCGTACGTGGTCGGATTTCATAAACGCACATCCAGAACGAGTGGTGAGGAAAAAATGATTGCTACTCTTACAGGTGTTCTCAAATTTAAAAACCCGACTGAAATTCTTGTTGAAGTCAACGGCATAGGCTATACAGTCAGCATTCCGCTCTCGACATATGAAAAACTGGGCGGCGTCGGCTCTTCTGTTTCCCTCTTAACATATTTCCATGTACGCGAAGATGCCATGCTGTTATTCGGATTCTTTACGGAAGAGGAACGGAGGCTTTTTAAGCTTTTGATTTCTGTATCCGGCATCGGCCCGAAAATCGCGCAAAGCACCTTATCCGGCATGAATGTCGAGGAATTGAAATCGCACATCGTCGGCGGGAATGTAAATGCTCTTACGGCTATTCCGGGAGTCGGTAAGAAAACCGCCGAACGTCTTATCGTGGAATTGCGTGATAAAGCCGGAAGCACCGTCAGTGACTCTCAACCAACCTCGATTACCGGAACGATAACCGCGGCAATACGGTTTGAAGCGCTGCAGGCGCTTACTTCGCTTGGTTATAACCAACAAATTGCCGAGAAAGCCATCCGGCTTGTCGTGAAAGAAGCCGAAGGATCGACGATTTCTCTTGAAGAATTGATTAAACGAGCGCTCCGCCACACGAACGCCCGATAAAGCGAATAATAAACAAAAAACCATTTTCCCGTGTAGTTGTTGCAATTCTCTACTGTTCTTGGTAATATTGTATTCGTGAGGCAGTCCAATTTGACAAAACCGGAACGACAAGAGCAGGAGACTGACCTTGACCAAACATTGCGTCCATCGGCATTAGTTGAATTTGTAGGTCAAGAAAAAATTGTCGGAAACCTCAAAGTATTCATCTTGGCGGCACGCCGGCGAGGTGAAGCGCTCGACCATGTCCTTCTGACCGGACCTCCGGGTTTGGGAAAAACAACGCTGGCTCACATCACTGCAAATGAAATGGGTACAGGTATAAAAATGACTTCAGGACCCGCGTTAGAAAAACCAGGCGACCTTGCAGGCATCCTGACTTCATTAGAAAAATCCGAAGTACTCTTCATCGATGAAATCCATCGTGTACCGGCAAGGATCGAGGAATACTTGTATTCAGCAATGGAAGATTTTCGTGTGGACATAATTATAGACAGCGGCCCGGGGGCAAAAACTATCCAGCTCGGTCTTCAGCCGTTCACATTGATCGGCGCCACAACACGAGCAGGATTATTAAGCTCACCGTTGAGGTCTCGTTTCGGCATCACGAATCGTTTGGATTACTATTCTCATAGTCAATTGGAGCGAATTATTCAGCGCTCGGCAGAGATTCTTTCGATTACTACAGAAACAGATGCAATAATGGAAATTGCAAAACGTTCACGCGGAACTCCACGCATCGCCAATCGTCTTTTAAAACGATGCCGCGATTTTGCAGAGGCTGATAGTCGATTAATGCAATATGACGGTATCATTACAAAAGAGGTTGCCGAGTTCTCGCTCAAAGCATTGGAAGTAGACGAACATGGTTTTGATGAAATGGACAAACGTATTCTACACACGATAATCGATAAATATGACGGGGGTCCTGTCGGGATCAATACGCTCGCTGTTGCGGTCGGGGAAGAACCTGGAACGCTGGAAGAAGTCTATGAACCATATCTTATCCAAGAAGGTTTTTTAAAACGGACTCCACGTGGAAGAGAAGCAACGGAGCTTGCCTATTCTCACTTTGGAAGATCCTCAAAACATCGATCTTTGAACAAAACACAGCTTGAATTGGATAACTAGCACACGAAAATAAGGAAGAATGCCTTGCAAAAACACTATTGGAAAATTTTCTTGTTGCTGATAACCGGTTGTTGTGTGATCAGCATCGTGAGCTGGGAATTCCTTTTTTCCCAGAGCGATCCATCAGATGAAATCGTCTTTCGCGCTATGGCATTTGCGGATACAAGAACAGTAATTGCAGTCGGCGACAGCGGAACCGTTGCACGTTCGACCGATCAAGGCAGTACCTGGTCCGTATGGAAAAATATGAATCGCCTTACAATATCTTTGAACGGAATTTGTTTCACAAATGCTTCAGATGGATTTGCAGTCGGTGCAAACGGTACTTTCCTTGCGACGACTAACGGCGGAACAATCTGGATGAATAAATCTATAAACACAAACGAGAACTTACGATCCGTCTATTTCAGCGATGCGAGAACAGGCACTATCGTGGGCAATAACGGTTTTATTTACCGGACTGTCGACGGCGGCAGCACATGGGACACACAATCAAGCAACGTTCGTTTGAACTTTAACGACGTCTATTTTGTAAATAACGATAGAGGTATCATCGTCGGCAATCAAGGCACTATCCTTCGTACTGAAGACGGCGGAGATAGTTGGATAAATCTTTCATCTTCAATGATCAAGTACGATCTTCATTCGGTTTCTTTTTCAGATGCTGATCACTGTATCATCGTAGGAGAAAACGGAACCATTATACATACAACGGACGGCGGAGATAATTGGACACTGGAGCCCAGCGGCACTACGGAGTCGCTTTTCTGTAATGTTCTTCCTTCTGCGAATTTTTCCGCAGCAGTAGGCAATGCTGCAACAATTCTCGTTTCCCATACACAAGGCACAAACTGGCTGAGGCAAAACGGCGGTACTCGGAAGACACTCTATTCAACAGCTTTCATTAACTCAAGAATCGGAGTCGCAGCCGGGGCAAATCGCACTATCATTCGGACAATAGACGGTGCAGTTACATGGAGTGCTTCCACAATCAACTTGGAAAAACCAATAGAACTTTCAAACGCCGATTTGCTTCCCAGAGATAGATATCCAAAAAATAATATTGCAGTCACGGTCGGGGCAAATGGGGCTCTTTTTCAATCTAAGGATTTTGGTGCGAATTGGACAAGTATAGAGCTAAAAAATGAGAATACACTGATGACGGTCACAACAATAGACCTGAAGAGTATGATTGCTGTAGGATACGGCGGCGTCATTCTCCGTTCAGACGATGCAGGGACAACATGGAATCCACAGATAAGCACAACCTCTCGTCCGCTTTCCCGCGCTTACTTTATTCGCAGTGATTCCGGCATTATTGTTGGAGATTATGGTATGATATTGAGAACAACCAATGGCGGGATAACATGGTCAAAAATCACTTCGGGAACAATAAACCATCTGCGCGATGTAGTGTTTTCTGACACACAAACAGGAATTGCAGTCGGAGCAATGGGAACCATTTTGTCAACTACAGATAAAGGTATGACGTGGACAATCCGTGAAAGCGGAACAACCAACTGGCTTTCTGCTGTTACACCGGTTAGCAAATCAACTTTCATCGTAGTAGGCGGCGAAGGTAATATCCTTCGATCAAGCGATAAAGGTATGACCTGGAAAATCCAAACAAGCGGGATAACCAAGGAATTGCTAAGTGTATTTTTCACTGACACAGCAAACGGATTCGCAACGGGAGCCGAAGGCACAATTCTGCGTACACAAAATGGAGGCACAAGGTGGACTGCGGTTGAAAGCGGATCCACGAATGATTTACGAGCTGTCCAGTTCTTTAATAAACAACAAGGCATTATCGTTGGTATGGACGGTACGATCCTGAGAACAACAGACGGCGGCAATACCTGGATAAAAGTTGAAATGGACTTCGCATTGTCTCTGTTTGGCCTGGCAATCAATTGATACCCGCATAGGATTAAATCAAGAGCCTTACATTGATTACCGGAAAATCTTTTTATATTTATTGCCGATTAAATCATTTGATGAATAATATATAGCAGTATTAAC
>CAZYAM010000059.1:0-16445 GCA_964645575.1 uncultured Ignavibacteriaceae bacterium | reverse complement strand
ACTATCCAGACGGCATCTATCATATCGTCTATGAAGCTGGCTTCTGTGGCTTCTGAGCATTGCGTATCTTTCGCGGGCAAACAATGCGCCCCTACAAAAGAACCTCAAATGGCTGGTAAGTTTCAACCTGCGCAATTACACGACTTAAAGGCCGCGACTACCATTACCAGATTTTTATTTTTTTATCTTAACCGCTATTTGCATAAATGAATGTGCCGGGGATGCTGAATCTTATTTAACTTGTGAAATTATTATCCACTCTAATTGTTGCATCCCACACCGGTTTACCCAGGAATGAGGAGAGAGCTTGGGCATTTTCCCGGAGTTTTGCTAGATTTCCATGATCTACCACATTGATGCGGTTTCCATCTTCCAGAACCAGATTCAATTCATAACTGTAGTAAGAACTCTTGTCTCCTCTACAGTATTCGGAGATAACCTGTAATGCGTGTATATTCCCAAGTTCGGCAAAATATTTTATTTCTTTCCTATCGCTTACTTCATCCGGAGCTTTTCGCCCTTTCCAGAAAGAAGCTTTGTATTTATCAAAAACTATCGGCGCGGTGCCGAAATAAAACATACCGGCACCCACAACGACAAAGATCATTCCGATCAGGAAAGGAATTATCATTTCGATATTTAATAAAGATTCTCCTGCTGAAATTTCCGATAACGAAAATACTACCATCGCCCCGGTTCCCATAAGCATGAAAATCAAATAGAACATTTTTGCACCGATTGTCGACTTGAATTCCAGCCTGTTGGGATCAATTGAAACAAGCTTATGTGTCCGAAAATTTGCTCCGCCGCTTTTTACCGGTGTCCACTGTGTCTGCATAGCAATTGGATCGTTAAGGCCGGAAGGATCGAATCCTTTACCTGCAACCGCCAGGTTCTGCAGTTTTTCCATTATTTTCTTGAACATATGATCCCTTCTACGATAATAATTATTATTATAAATATGTAAAAGAAAAAGAATACAGAAATTGGACCATCCCTGTGTACCGGTAAATATCCAGTTTCTTGAAAGTAAAATCAAGAAATTTGTATTGCGATATCTGCAGAAAGAACGGTTGTCCTCATTCCGGTTCCATAATCGCAATCTGCGCCCGGTAGGTAAGGTAACTTTCCATTCCGAATAATATCAAAGCCGCCCAGACAATAGCGTATCCGATAAACTGGATAAAAGTGAAAGCCTCATTAAATATCAGCACACCGATAAGGAATTGAAGTGTGGGAGAGATGTATTGGAGAATTCCTACAAGTGAAAGCGGAATACGCCGTGTTGCCGATGCAAACATCAGAAGCGGAATGGTTGTAACCACTCCAGCACCTGCCAATAAAATATCGTACATGGTGCCTGTATGGAGAAATGCACCCGTGCCGCTTCGGTCGGAAATAAAAAGGTAAAGCAGGGCAGGAAGCAGCAGGATTCCGGTTTCCAGTGTCAGTCCATGCACCGAACCCAGCGGTGCTATTTTTTTTACAAAACCATATGAAGCAAACGTGGACGCAAGTAAAAGCGCAATCCAGGGAATAGAACCATGAACAATGGTTAGGAAAAGAACTCCTATTCCAGCTAATCCGATAGAGATCCATTGCTTCAAACGCAGGTGCTCATGAAGAAATACAACGCCTATCAATACGCTGAGCAGTGGATTGATAAAATATCCCAGGCTCGCTTCGACAATATGTCCGGAATTAACCGCCCATACATACGTCAGCCAGTTAACGCCAATCAGCAATGCCGCAATAAAGTATACGCGAAGAACGGTTTTGGTAAAAATCGTTGATTGAAATCCGGCCCAACGGCGAATAAAAAAGATAACCGCAACGAGAAAAAGAAAGGACCATACGATACGATGGCCTATCAACTGCAATGCAGGGACATGCTGAAGCATCTTCCAGTATATCGGAAATAATCCCCAGCTTACATAGGCTCCTATTGCGTACCAAATTCCTTTGTTCATAAATCTGCCTGAATACAGTATTTTTCCTTAAACTTTTAATGAATCCCGAAACTGGATGACCGATTAACATCCGGCGAGATTGACACCGTCCTTATAACGTCAATACACTTACAATAATAAATAAGAAAAATGAGGTGAGTCAATACTTAAGCGATCAAATCCTTGAATACTAAAACGCATGTAACTAAGAGTGTAATGCTCTGAATTTGAACGGTATTATTTTTTTTTCTTCCGCAGGACTTTTTTTACCGATTTACGCTTCAGGTATTGTTTTCTTTTCTTCCGGGCTATTCCTAATTGTGCAGCTTTTCGACGTTTCTTCCGCTGTGCGCTTTTTCTTCGTTTTATTCGTTCCAATCCCTTTTTGATTTTTTTACTGATTTCTTTTTTCTTTCTTTTCTTTTGGTAATGCTTGTATTCATACGTTCGATCGGATTTAATCACGCCTGAAGCATCGTGAACAATCACCTGCGAGAGCGGATGACTTTTTGCCAGATCGCTCGCAGCTTGCAGCGCCTCGTCTTTTGTTGTATGAGCGCTGCTTGCCTTTTTTGCTCTTCCTTTTTTAACCAGCCAGCCGCTCGAATCTGGAACTACATGATACGTAGTTCTCGTAAAAATACGATCCTCACTTTTATTTTTTCTGAAATCTGCTCTTGACTCCTCTTGACTCTTATTCGGCTGACGCCGGGCAGCAAAACGGACGGATGTCTTTTGAAAAATTACTTTGCTGTACCACACTATACTAAATACAGCTATATACACACATAACAAAAATAATGAAAGAAAAAGCCAGAAGTTGTAAGGATTATCCAGTGAATATCCAAATAAAAATCCCCGGGAATCGAGCATCATGCTCATAAAATAATAGATTTGATGACATAAAGTGAAAACAACCGCAACAAGGCATACCTGTTTCCAGGATGAGAGCATCAATCCGATCACCAGAACGGCAATTACCACCGGTAGCAAAACAAGAATAAAATCGTAAGAAGGGATATTATAGAATAACGGAAGCCGGGGAACAAGCCAAAGTCTATAAAGAACCTGATCGCTTAGAATAAATGCTGTTGAAGAAGAAAGAAAAGCCAGTAAGCTGAGTCGTAGTATCTTCATATAGAACTCCTTTTTGAATGATACCTTACTTCTGCGGGAAAAAGCTGACTAAACGTTTCACAGAAACGTTATGAAAATAAAATTAATCTACCTATTGTTCATTTAAATTTCAACCTGAAGAATATTTACAGCTTCGGATGGCATTTTATTTAATAAGTGTCATTTTTTTCTGCAGAAATACATCTCCTGCTGTAAGGCGGTAAAAATATATTCCACTTGCAAGGTTATAAGGAATCCACTGGTACTCATACACTCCCGGAGCCTGTCGAACATCTACGAGCGTTTCAATCTGACGCCCGAGAATATCGTAGATTTTAAGTGTAACGTTTACCTGATGACGAAGCCGATAGATTATGTTCGTCTCCGAATTAAATGGATTGGGATAGTTTTGCTCTAATACATACTCTGATGGAAGTTCGGCGCTGCCGGAAATTACAAGTTTCATAATCCATCGTTCCGGATCCAGTATTATTGTGTCGGGTCTTTCATCGAATTTTACGACAAATCTCTGCTGCAGTGTATTGTTTAGAACCGTAAATGTCGTATCTTTTCCGGTTGAAATAATTCGTACATCAATGGGCATTGTAAAAAATTCGGGATTATTACGGCCAAGAACCTGTCCGATATCTAAAACCACCTCTGAAGAATCCTCTAAAGAATTCCAGGTCCAGGATAATAAGTATATCGGGTATCCTTCACCATAGACCCACTGCTGAAAAAAGTAATCCAGGTTTTTTCCTGAAACATGTTCGCAGGCCGACTGAAAATCCTGTGTGACTGCTGTACCATATTTTAAAGCAGGATTGTTCGCATATTCCCGAAGAGAAAGAAAGAAGACGCTGTCACCAAGCACATGCCGCAGCATATGCAGCACCGTAGCTCCTTTTGAATAGACCAATTTCGAGTCGAATAGATTTCGAACACTGGTTGTATCCGGACATCCAAGTTCTCTCTGCGCCGTTTCTGCATTATCAATTTGCGGATTCATATATTCCCAATATGAATCGATGCCGTATTGCCGCTCAAGATATAACGCAGTGCCATATTGCGCGAAACCCTCGTTTAGCCAGAGGTCAGACCATGACCTGCATGTAATCATGTCACCAAACCATTGATGAGTAAGTTCATGCGAAATAACATTCTCGTCAAATGTGGTCGTTGAGGTCATTGTTTGATGCTCCATTGCTCCGCCTCTGCCGAATTCCGCATGGCCGTACTTTTCTTTTATGAACGGATACATACCGAATATATCTGAAAATATTTCCAGCATATCTATTACACGCGGGAGAGATTGTACCGCTGCATCATAATGCTCTGGAAGAACGTAATTCAGTACTTCCATAGAATCTGTGTCTGAATAGCGGAACCAGTTCGAAAATTGGACATAGTTAGTTATTGCAAGAGATATGAGATAAGATGCAATTGGGTATCGTTCTTTCCAGTAATAGGTAGAAGTGCCGTCGCCGTTTTGAATCACAGATACAAGGATTCCCTGTGAACCGACTTTCAAATTCGAATCGCATGTTACAATGATATCAGCTGAATCCGCTTTATCGCTTGGATCATCTTTACAGGGCCACCAGTCTTTAGCTCCATAAGGTTCACTCAGAGTATATATCCACGGAACACCGGCATGACTGCCAAAAACAAAACTGCCGAATCCTGTAGCAATCGGTATTCCGCCGTAATATATATCTATTGAAAGATTTTCTAAAAACACATACGAAAGGTCAAGCGTAATTACAAATGAATTTTTATTTTGAACGAAAATACTTCTCTCACCGTTAACGACAACCGAATCTATCTGCATTTGATTTACAAGATCGAGTGTTAGATAACAGGCACTGTCCTTTCGGCAAATTCCTGATATCGTTACTTTTCCTTTTAGATAATTCGGTTGTGTAAGAACATTTAAATCGAGTCTGTAATAAGTAACGTCAAACCATGTGCTTGCTTCTGTCCCTGCTGATAACTGTTGCCGAATGATCTTTTTATATTTATGCTTCTGCAGAAACGATTCCTGCGCATAAACAACTGAATGAATAATCCAAAGGAAGGAAAGAATTGTTATGAAATAGCGGTGTTTCATAAAGTTTTTGCCATTCCATTTCTACGAATATTAATCTTTATTTCCCTTCAACCTTGCTCCCAAGCGCTCATGCCTGCTATCTTTGTGGCGGGGCTTGGGAGCATTTCGATTCTCGTTCCAAACACCTGACCGCCAATGATAATGGCGGAGAGTGTGAGAACGAGAGAACAATCTACCTTTTGCTCGGTCAAATATCAAGCTGCTAATTATTACAAGGCGAGTGTTCAACCTTAGCATCACTACCAAGATCTCTTGCTCTTTAGCCTCGATGCTGTCCAAAAAGTCTTTTTACAAATCATTTAGAAATGCAGATTGCTTCGTCACTTGTTCCTTCGGGACTTTGTTCCTCGCAATGACAATCTCTCTATTTTTACCATTCCAATTCCACTTGTACCAATCGATTTATCGCTTCTCGTTCCCAAACACCTGTCCGCCAATCTTAATGGCGGAGAGTTTGAGAACGAGAAAACAATCTACCTTTTGCTCGGTAAAATATCAAGCTGGTAATTATGAACGGTGGGTGCAAGAAGAAATTCAACGAAGCATTTTCACAAAAATTCTACCGCAATTCCTTTTTCTATTGTATCGACGATCTTTGCTGCAATTGTCTCAGGCGTTTCAAGTACGTGGTTCATTGACCTTTGTTTTATGCTTGTCGCTTTACGTCGTTTTGCAAGTTTCGAAATATCTGTATCTTGTTTACGCGAATAGACAAGAGAAATGCTAATGCCTGGAGAACTATATTCAGTTCGTGTGTTAAGCGAATTTGTATTCAGTGCCGGCCTTGCAGATCCGGTTTTCGGCGATACCGATTGCAGCACACCCGAACTGATATTTACGATCGCTCCGCCTCCCTGTTTTTCCATTAACGGTATGGTTGTCTGCATGGCAACAAGCGGACCGTAAACATCCGAAGTTATAAGCCGTGTAAAATCATCCACATTGATAGATTCAAACGAAGTATTTGTATCCTGACCTGCATTATTAATAAGAACATCGATCCGGCCGTAATAATCCTGAGTCTGCTGTACCATCTTTTGCACTTCCAGCGGTTTTGTCATATCCACAATAACCGCAAGTGAATCCGGTATTTTTGCCGTAAGCTCTTTAACCTCTTCTGTAGAGCTTGCTGCCAAAACTACTTTCGCGCCTTTCCTGATAAACAATTCGGCTGTAGCTTTACCGATACCGCTCACAGCACCGGTCATTAGTACAACCTTATCCTTGATATCCATGCCCGCCTTCCCTAATAGATAGCCAGCCTCTTTACCTCTAAAACAACGCAAGCAATCTACGTTTTACTGAACTAAATTTCAATGATATTCATCTAAAAGTGACTGCAATCACTATCCTTTTTAAAAAGGATACTTAAAAACCGGTCTCACTGATATTGTTTCTTCGCTATTTGCGTTATTTTAACAATAAATTCGGTTTTCAATTGAGTATATGCTACTCTATTGTTAGGGTGATTTTTAGCCAGGTTAACTTTAATTTTTTCGTATTCCTTCGCAATATCCGTATGCTCGATCAGATAATCCCTGAACAGCAGCCTGTCCCAATGTTCAAAATCATGTTCTACTATATGGATGTGGTGTGTTCGCTGTCCATTTTGATCGCGCTTGATAAACCATGCATAGAACGGGGGAACATCATCTCCCCATGAAGGCCGCCAGAAATACTCATACCCCTGAGCTGTTAGAATAGGAACAATAACTTTCTTTGTATCTTCAAGAGATGTCACTTCTACTAAAATATCAATGATGGGTTTTGCCGACATTCGCGGTATTGCCGTACTTCCGAAATGCTCGATTCTCTTCACAATATTATCCGGCATGCAGGAGAGAAGATGATTTTTCTCAAGTAAAAACATTCGGGGCCAATCAGGATTATACGGCACTATATCAATTTTTTCCTGAACAGCTTTTGCAACACGTTCTTTTATGTTTTCCATAATAGGTAAAATTATTTATTGCCTGTATATTCAGATATGCTTTATACCCAGCCATAATTCATATACTCCAAAGCAGAGTAAACCAATCACCGACATGCCTATTAGCACGCGTTCAATTTTCGGACCAAGTTTACCTGCCTGAGCAAACAGAATTACAATTGCCATCTGGCTGACAACTATCGTCGCGTAGAATGCCAATATCATGGCAATTCCGTATATATATGTTTCTCTCCACGCCTTGAGTAAAATCGGGCCCATTACCAGACTCCAGCCGAGATACGGTGCGGGATTTAAAAAATTCACAAGCACCGCCTTACCAAATGTCCTTCGGCTTGATGCAGGATGCATCACTTTCTCAGAATCAAAATTCTTCCATGCTTTCCACGCATCCATGGCAAGGTACAGAAGAAACACCCCTCCTGCGAAATATAAAATGTTGATCACACTCTCTTGTATACGGCTTAATACGAACATTGCCAGTATAATTATCGGGCCGTCGCTTATAATCGGTGCACAGGCTGCCGGTAGAGTATGCTTCCATCCTTTTCTTAAAGCCTGCGAAATGAGATAGCTCTGCAGCGGTCCCGGCTGCATGGCTGCCGCAAATGCATATGTCATTCCAAGGATTAGATACGATACCAAACAGTTTTATCTTTCAATACGTTCTGTCACTATGGATACTTCTTCAGCGTGGAATACCGATAACTGCCGTACAAAACATACAGCCAATAAATATGTGAATAAGAATGACGAATATTCTTATGATGGAAATTCCGGTTTAATTCTTTTTAAGCAATGTTTGTATTGCCGGAACACCCTGCAGCAGCGAGACAACCGAACGTCAATACACGGGAATGAATCTACCGTTTGTTCAAATAAAGTTC
Source organism: uncultured Ignavibacteriaceae bacterium (assembly GCA_964645575.1). Taxonomy (GTDB): domain Bacteria; phylum Bacteroidota; class Ignavibacteria; order UBA10030; family UBA10030; genus Fen-1298. The sequence goes on along the minus strand of CAZYAM010000059.1, from coordinate 8,435 downwards.
AATAGTTGAAATTAAGATTATATCTTCGTTCCTTCTAATAACAATCATGTCACGTAAAACCTCAGAAAATCTTGTTAGAATGATTCAGCTTGCAGAAGAATTCTTCGGCACGCGAAACGATCCTTCACAAATTTCTGTCGATCAAAATGTAATGAGCAGGCTGAAAGAAGTTCATCCCTGTACTATGACAGAGAAGCGAACAAGAAAAGGTCCGATCTCATGGGTTCTGATTATTCCCACTACGGAAGGACTAATGAAGCGATTTATTAGAAAAGAAATAAACGAACGTGAGTTATTTAAAAAAACACCGCTGCATATTAAGTACAATGCAATTTATCTGTGTTCGGCGCTGGTTCTCCCGGAACATCGAAAAAAAGGAATAGCAAAGCAACTGATGTGTAAAGCAATTAAATCGATAAAGAAAGAACATCCGATCGATGCTCTTTTCTATTGGGCTTTTAGTACCGCAGGAAAAAGACTGGCTGCTGCAGTTGCAAAAGGATGCGGCCTTCCTCTCTACAAACGGATAAATTCAGGTTAGTCATTTCAAAAATATATGTCCCGATATTCTTTATAAACAGCTTAAATTAAGTAAATATTATTTGTGCTCCTGCCGATTTTTCGTAAAACTGGCCGACGGAAATAATGTCGTCAATATCCTTGCAGAAATCTTTTTTTGTCAGATGAAACATCTCAACTGTGGCTTTACAGGCATAAATATCACAGCCGGCATCGTGGATCATTTTTATGAATTCGCGGACAGGAGGAATGTCGAGTTTTTCTATTTCCTTCTTCATCATTTTTGTAGCAAATGCGGACAAACCCGGAATTATCCCGATTATCGTAGGCATATGCATTCCCGGATTCCCCACTGTGGCAACCTTGATATTATCCATCCGTTTATCAATAACTGCATCAAGGCCGAAGAATGTAAAAAACAGCGATGCATCGATTCCTTCCATACGGGCTCCGTTTGCCATGATCAATGCCGGGTAAATACCTTCCAGAGATCCTTTCGAAACAATAATTGATACTTTTTTTATAGGTTCATAATTTGATTTTTCCATTGTACAATATCCTCTTTTTTTATACACATCCGGTTGGTTTTGGAATCCCGGCTATTTTAGCTGCCTTCTTTGCCGGGCCTTTCGGAAAAAGCGAATATAACTCCTTTGTATCTACACCGCTTTCTTTTGTAAGCCTGCGAATTGAAGGTGCATCTCCTTTTTCGATAAATTCTTTACGCATCAGGTTAATAACTTTCCAGTGGCGGTCTGTGAGTGTTTCGATTCCTTCTTCTGCCGCCAGTTCTTTTGCCGTCTCTTCAGTCCACTCTTTATAATTTGCCAAATGTCCATCTGCATCACGTGCAAGGTCTTTTGTTGTCATTTTATCCTCCTGATTTTTATTTAAGTTCATTAGTTCGAATTAGACGTCTACAGTTCCAATGCCGTCTTTTTCTTTTTACCTGCCATCGACATGTGCGATTCGATAATGGGAATCCTGTAACCCTTAAGCAAGATATTCCAGTATATCCAGCGGAACATCATCTTGCCGTAATGATTCATCTTTGTCTCTTCAAGCAAAGAAAATGGACCTACAGCAGGAAGAGGGAATTTCCCCGGCAGAGGTTCTGTATCGTAATTAAAATCTATAAGAAATCCCTTGCCGAAACCGGATTCGATATAGCAATTGGCATGACCGTCAAACTTCGCTTTCATAGGACGCTGCCCGATTGCATCGATCAGATTCTCGGTAAGTATTTCGGCCTGGAAATGGGCAACCGAGCCGGCTTTGGAGCTGGGCAGATTTGTAGCATCGCCCAATACGAAGATATTATTAAATTTCTCCGAACACAGGGTATGTCTATCCGTCGGTACAAAATTCAATTCATCACCTAATCCGCTCCGTCCGATGACGTCATCGCCCATATTCGTCGGTATAGTTATAAGAACATCAAATGGAATTTCCTGTTCATCCCATGATATTATTTTCTTTTCCTGGTTATCTACGCGGCCTATGCTGAAATCCGTAGTAAGTTTAATATTTTTTTTATCCAGCAAATTGCCGAATGCCTTTGAAGCAATCGGTTTTGTAAAAGCCCCTGATAGAGGTGTCACAAAGTGAATATCGGTTTTATCTCTTATTCCCTTCTTCGTAAAATACCAATCAGCAAGAAACGCGAATTCCAGCGGTGCAACCGGACATTTAATCGGCATTTCTGCAATATTTATTACTATCTTTCCGCCCCTCCATTTTTTGAAGTATTCTGTAAGGTGCAGAGCTCCATCCAAAGTATAAAAATCAAAAATCTCTTTGTACCACAAAGATTCTTTCAAACCTTCGGTTTGTTCCGGAGCTATTCGCGCACCTGTCGCAATGATCAAAAAATCATATTGAAGGACAGAATCATTCTCAAGAAGAATCCTGTTTTTTTCCGCTTCTATTAGTTTCACAGAAGAATTTATGGCATTAATTCCTGCCGGAAAAAATTTATGTGCCGGTTTTACGACATGTTTTTTTTGATAAATTCCAAAAGGAATGAAAAGGAATCCCGGTTGATAGTAATGTTCTTTCGATTGGTCGATTATCGTTATCCGCCATTCATTCCGGTCAAGCAAATCGTTCAGCTTGTTAGCCATTATAGTGCCGGCAGTACCGGCGCCGAGTATTATCAGATTTTTCATATTATTCTCATTTTATGCATCAAATTATTTTTCCTTTTAAGGATTAAATGCTTTATTTATTAAAAGAATTCAAATACCTACTATCATATTAACAACCAATCGGCCCTATTAAGTTCTGCCTGGTTCATATAATTTCCTGTCGTTTATCAATTTTTTGATAATAGCCAGCTTTTTGCGTATTTTATCCAATATTCACAAACTATTTGATTGTAGCTATATGACAACAACCGAGAAAAGCGATTTTATTCGAGAAATTATTGGTGAAGATCTTCGCACCAATAAAAATGAGGGACGCGTACACACACGCTTTCCTCCCGAGCCCAACGGATACCTGCATATCGGTCATGCTAAATCCATCCGCCTGAATTACGGAATTGCCAGGGATTACAAAGGAAATTTCAATGTTCGGTTCGACGATACAAATCCTGAGAAAGAAGAACAGGAATATGTCGATTCAATAATTGAAGATGTGAAATGGCTTGGAGCCGATTTCGAAGACCGGTTATTCTATGCATCCGATTATTTCGAACAAATGTACCAGTACGCCGTCGATCTAATTAAAAAAGAAAAAGCGTATGTTTGCGATCTCAACGGAAACGAAATTAGAACCAATCGCGGCACACTTACGGAGCCCGGCAAAGACAGCCCTTATCGAAACCGGAGTATAGAAGAAAATCTCGATTTATATGAGAAGATGCGCAAAGGAGAATTTCCCAACGGTGCAAAAACCCTGCGTGCAAAGATCGATATGGCATCGCCTAACATTAATCTGCGCGATCCGATAATGTACAGAATTGTGCATGAAGGACATCACCGGCAGGGCGATGCCTGGTGCATTTATCCGACTTATGACTGGGCGCATGGGCTTGAAGACTCGATAGAAAGAATCACGCATTCCATCTGCACGCTTGAATTCGAAAACCACCGTCCTTTATATGATTGGTTTCTTGAAAACCTGGGAATACATCACCCGCAGCAGATTGAATTTGCACGGCTCAATATTACTTACACAGTGCTTAGCAAACGAAAATTGCTTCAGCTTGTTCGGGAAAAACATGTTGATGGCTGGGATGATCCCCGTATGCCGACTATCGCCGGATTCAGGCGCCGCGGATATACAGCGGATTCGATAAAAGTATTCTGCGATAAAATCGGAGTTTCTAAAAAGGACAGCACGATCGATGTCGCAATGCTGGAATGGAGCATCCGCGAAGATCTGAATAAAAACGCACATCGTGCCATGGCTGTGCTGAATCCTATAAAAGTAGTATTAACGAATTATCCTGAAAATAAAATAGAAGAACTCCCCGCAGTTAATAATCCGGAGAACGAATCTGCCGGCACGCGCATGGTTCCGTTCAGCCGTGAATTGTATATCGATCAGGAAGATTTCCGCGAAGTTACGCCGCCGAAATATTACCGGTTATCGCCCGGAACAGAAGTGCGTTTGCGATATGCTTATATTATCAAATGCGAAAAAGTTATTAAAGATGCACAGGGCAACATTACAGAGCTGCATTGCACATATGATCCGGAAACAAAAAGCGGCACAGCAGCAGCAAACCGGAAAGTAAAATCGACAATCCATTGGGTTTCTGCCGGTCACGCAGTGGATGCAGAGGTGCGGTTATATGACCGTCTTTTTGTGAAGGAAAATCCCGACGAAGTTGAAGAGGGGAAAGATTTCCTCTCAAACATTAACGCCAATTCCTTGCAGGTGTTGAAAAAGTGTAAATTGGAACCAATGCTCGGCACAGCCGCGCCGGGAGACAGATTCCAATTTGAAAGAACGGGTTATTTTTGTGCTGATATAAAAGATTCAAAGCCGGGCATGCCTGTTTTCAACCGTATCGTTACGCTGAAGGATACATGGGTTAAGATAGGGCAGAAGGGGAAGAAGTAGGCGTTAAAAAACCTACTACCCGCAATACCCCGTTCCTCTATTATAGACCATGGCAGGTTTCCAATTTACATCTTCTCCTAAAACCATTCTCGGAGCTCTGCGGTATTCCTCAAAACCTTCCGCCAGCAGGTACTCCTGAGCGGCTGTATTCTGCAGGGGGACAGCTATTTTTGTTTGTCCCTGATTGAATTTTAGTTTCACCAGTGTTAATCCTGCCGCGGGATCTTTGGCAATAATTAACCCTGTTCCATAATCCGGAAGATAAAGACCGTTGATATGATCCGACTTTCCGGAATTATATACTATTCCGGTTGGAAAAAATCTTTTAATAAAATTAAACCGTTTTTCTCCGGTTATTGTTCTATCAAGCTCTTTTATTTTTTTGAAGTCTTCTATCCTGACTCCTCTCACATTCGAAACGGATTGAGCCGGAAGAAGTGATTCCCGTTTGAAAAAAATATATGTGGCGCTGTTTTTGAACCCGAGATTTCTGTAAACCGGTTCACCCATTTCACTTGCGACCAATATCTGGTTTCTGCATCCCCTTCCTCCGCAATATTTTAAAAGATGAGAGGTTATTCCTGTTCCTATACCTTGCCCGCGATATTCCGGAAGAACAATGATTGTTCCGAGCCAGCTGACTTTATTATGTATTATTGCAATTCCACATCCGACAATTTTTTTATCTATTTCTGCAGCAGCAGGGTAGAAATATCGATACCCGAAATGAAAAGTTAGTAATTGCGGAAGATCGAGATTCCAATCATCCGGAGGGAAATTATTAAACTGCGGAATTTCCGATTTTTTAATTCGTCTTATTTTTAACACTTTCTATTTCCTATATTTTCGGCAAAACCGGTTCAACGAATATTGTTTTTTCCCGTTCCATAGTAACCGTACCGGCAGGAACTCCTTTCGGCTTTCTTACGTACTTTCCCTCACACATCGCCACCGGAACTAATTTTGAATTTTTCATTTTACTGTAATACGCCGCAATTGCTGCAGCTTGCTCGATTGCCTGTTTGCTTACTTCACCTTTTCCGGTTCCGATTTTTAAAACAACATGCGAACCGCCTACTCCGCGTGCATGAAACCAGAGATCGTTCTTCGCCGTATGGCGTGTTGAAAGCAAATCGTTGTTCTCTCCGCTTTTTCCCGCCCACACCTGAAATCCGCCGGCAACCGTAAATACACGGAACGGCAAAGATTCTTCTTTTTTTGTCTGTCCTGTTTTTTTTGTCTTTATTCCGAATTTTAAAAGTTCTTCATGATTCTCTTTTTCAAAAAGATGCAGGTCATCTTCCGTTACGATATCTTCCATCCGCTGAAGAAGCTTAGAAATTAAATTTTGTTTTTCCGTCAATTCATTTTTGCGCTGCCGCTGTTCTTCTGCTGCGCGGCGTGACTTAACCGCTTTTTTAAAGTACCTCTCTGCATTCTTTGCCGGAGTTAAATGGGGGTCAAGAAGTATTTCAATAATATCTTTCGACTGCGCTGTGAAATCTTCTGCCAATGCTGTCGTATCGCCTTTCTTTATAAGATGAAGCTGACTTATTAACAGTTTACCAAATTTCTCATACTGAGCTGCTCTATTTATGTTCTCTTCTTCAACTTTAATTTTATGCAATGTTCGATCATTTTTGCTTTGTTCATGTTTCAATATTTTCATAATATCCTGTTTTTCGCAGAGAATAGTCTTTGCACGGCGCGCCTTTGCACGAAACGATTGTATAGCTTCAGAAACAGTTACATATTTCTGAAATTCAAATTCATTAAGATGCTGAAGCTGAATCGTAGAAAAACGTACAGGCGATGTACCGTGCGAATACACTCGCGGTGATGGCAGAGAAAGAAGTTCTTCCTTCAACTGCCTTGCATCGTTTAACAAACGAGCAGTTACATTTTCTGATAAATCAGAAAAAGTTAGTTCATCGTTTAAACCTGCCCGAACAATCAACTCCCGAACAAGCACACTACCGAAATGTGGAAATATGCATTTCAACGCAGCTGCAAGCGGTTGATCTTTGTACATCGCAAAGATTTTGTCGTGAGATGTTTCCTGAATATCCGGATATTGAATCTGAGAAGATAATTCAAGTTTAGTATTCTTAAGGTCTGATTTCTTCAAGAACAGATCGACTACTATATCGTTTTTATCTATTAAAAGGGTATTCGCGTTAGACCCGAATAATTGTACGATCAACTTGCGCTTATCTTCAAATTGAAAATATATCTGTCGATCTGCCGGATGCATAGCAACTTTGTTAACAACGGATCCATGCAATTCCGTAAAAATATCCGCTGAGTTGCGGCGCGCTCGGGCGAACTCTTTTCGCGCGTAGATATAATTATCCGCCGGTTCACAACCGACGAGAATAACCGCGGGAGTCTCACGAAACGACACAACCAATTCACCCCGGAATTGAGTATAAATCTCATTTACTATATGACCTGAGAATTCTGTATTAAATTCAGATGCGAGGTGAAATAAAGTATAATAATTAGTGATCATCGGTGTTTAATGTTTATCCACAAATCATACCTAAAATCAGCAAAATTGCAAGGAATTGCAATCCCGATGTGGATAACTCGTGAATATCAAAGTGCAAATTATGTGCAAAAGTAAACCTTGCCCTCCCATCGAATTTTCCGTACCTTTTTATATAAAATTCAATTTAGAGGAGATTTTGTGGTAGCGAGCATGACCGGCTTTGGCCGTGCCGAAGTCAGCAGGGATGGTATTAATATCAGTGTAGAAGTTCGAAGCGTAAACAGCCGCTACCTTGATCTCACACTGCGTCTTCCGCGCAACTTTTCCCAGCGGGAAAAAGAAATTAAGGATCTTATTCGCACGTTTTTAAATCGTGGAAATTTGAATATCACTGTCAAGATAGCTCGTGACGCCAATGATGCTATTCCCCTGAAAGTGAATAAAGCCGCAGCAAAGTCGTATTTCAAACTTCTCAACGAGATCCGTAAATCGGTAAAGATACGCGGACAGGTAGGACTTGAGCATCTTTTAACCTTCTCCGAAGTTTTTGAACCGGTCGAGGAAAAAGAAACCGATGAACACGAATGGAAGGTTGTGCAAGAGGCAATTAGTCAGGCATTAGAAAATCTCAATGTTATGCGTGCGCAAGAAGGAAGCGAATTAGGAAAAGATCTCGAAAAACGCATTTACTGGATGGAAAATACTTTAAATGAAATAGACAAGTTTTCAAAGTACCGGATCCCTGAAGAGCGAAAAAAATTACATGAACGAATCTCGCAGTTGGTAGAAGATAAATTCATTATCGACCAGAACAGGTTGGAGCTGGAAATAGCGTTGATGGCCGACAAACTTGACATTACGGAAGAATGCGTCCGTTTCAGGAGTCATAACAAGTTCTTTCTCGAAGCACTCAATAAAAATGAAGCAGCCGGCCGAAAGCTGAATTTTCTTGTGCAGGAAATGAACCGCGAAGCAAATACGATCAGCTCCAAATCAAGTGATGCGAACATTGCACATTTGATTATAGGATTGAAAGAAGAGCTTGAAAAAATCCGGGAACAGCTACAGAACATAGAGTAACAATGAGTTGTTTTGAAGACAGTTAGTTGGCAGGCAGTAAATCTAATTCATCTACGGCTCAATCACCGATGGTTAAAGGAAAACTCATTGTTATATCGGCTCCAAGCGGATGCGGCAAGACAACAATCGCAAAAGCGATTCTTGATAAACATCCGGAAGTGCTCTTTTCTGTTTCCGCAACAACACGGCCGATACGGAGCGACGAAACAAACGGAAAAGATTATTTCTTTCTGACAAAACAGGAATTTGAAAGCCGAATCAAAGCAGGAGATTT
>CAZYAM010000058.1:12548-16574 GCA_964645575.1 uncultured Ignavibacteriaceae bacterium | reverse complement strand
GAATGAAGAAAAATGTCTATAAGCAGTTGAGCCGGTGAGTAGATGAGTGGTTGAGAAAAGAAGTCCATGAGTATAAGGATAAGATTCTATGAAAAAAGGAAATATTATAATCGCACTACTATTCACCGCAATATTGACTGCAGCTATATTTCCTTTTGACACTTGTGCTCAGCAAATGGTTGATTACACAGGTCAGGTATTTCCCGCAAACCACGCTTTAAACACACCTATAGATTCGCTTCCGGTGCATCCGAATTCAAATAACTACATTGCCCACATCGGGGCGAACACGGCAATTCATCCGGATTTCGGGACTTACTACAATGGGCGTCCTATGGGAATTTCATACAATGTCGTTGGACTCGGACAGGAAATGATTTCACTAACTTTCGAATACGAAAGTGATCCGGGACCTTATCCGATTCCAATTCCTCCGCTTGTCGAAGGTTTGAACGCATACATAGATGATTATGACGTTGATCGGCACATATTGGTTATAGATACAAATACTCAGAAACTCTATGAGACCTGGTACACCTGGCCGCCGAGTCACTCTATGGAGGAGCCGGATGATTGGGATACATTTCCGCCTGAGAATCCGGCTGATTGGTGGGCAGGATCAGGAGCGATTTTCGACCTAACCTCAAATGATCTCAGAGAAGACGGTTGGACATCGGGAGATGCGGCAGGATTGCCGATATTCCCGCTGCTTATCAGATACGATGAAGTTGAACGTGCTATGGCAGCGGATGGAGTAATTCATCATGCAATAAGATTCACAGTTCAGGCTACTCAGCGTGCCTATATATGGCCGGCAAGACACTATGCTTCAAGTTCGACCGATCCGGATCGCCCTCCGATGGGATTAAGATTTCGTTTGGAAGCTGATGTCGATATCTCCGGCTTTTCTTCTCGCATGCAAGTCATTCTCCGCACAATGAAAAAGTACGGACTTATAGTTGCCGACAACGGTGGAAATTGGTTTTTCCAGGGTACACACGATGACCGATGGGACGATGAAGAAATTAACTCTCTTAAAAATCTCCATGGTAACGATTTCGAAGCCGTGGATATAAGCTCCTGGATGAACAGGCCCGGATTTAATATCAATTCGGCTGCCGTACCGCCTGCTTCCGAAACATCTGTCTTGCACTATAATTCCAGTGTACCTCAAAATTTTGTTTTGCATCAAAATTATCCGAATCCGTTCAATCCAGAAACAGTGATAAGTTATAAGTTATCAGTGATGAGTTATGTAGAGTTAATATTATTTGATATCCTCGGCCGTGAAGTTGCAATGTTGGTTAACGGTATGCAATCTCCAGGCACTCACACGATTGAATGGGATGGAAAGAATGCTAAGGGCCAGACCGTTGGCGCCGGAATATATTTTTATCAGATGAAGACAAGCAGTGGTTTTGTGATTGCAAAGAAAATGATTATGTTAAAATAAAATTTGTGAAATTATAATAAATAGTTAAATAAGGGTAATAACATGCATTTAAAATCCTTTTTTGTATTGTTGCCGCTTTTTATCTCCGTAAAAGTATTTTCTCAGGATATCGTTTCTTCGGATAGAAGAATTAATTGGGAGCCTGGCATTCCCGGTGGTATTCCTGTGTATCCTGTAGGTGTGAATATTAAAGATTATGGAGCAGTTGGCGATGGAAATACTGACGATACTCAGGCATTAAAGGATGCAATTGCAGCTTGTGCAGAAAGTACCGCAGTGTTTATTCCTTCTGGAACTTATAAAATAACAGACAGGATAGATATTAGAAAATCAATCGTCCTGCGCGGTGCCGGTCCTGATCAAACATTCATGAAATTTGAAAAACTACCCGACGATCCAGACCAATATCAGCGGACAAATATTTGGATTGGAAATCCCAGTAAGGGTATTTCGGCATCCGTAATCGGAGGATGTATAAAGGGTTCGAATCAGATAACAGTCAGTGATGATTCTGGCTTTTCGATCGGCGATCTTATTGAAATCAGACAGGATAACGATGAAGCGGTAATGGCACGGCCTATTGTGCCTCCGAGTGAAAATGACAGCTGGGCTGTGGATCATTGGGGTTGGCGGGCAGTAGGACAATTTTTACTAGTAACTGGCGTCGATACGATTGGAAATTTACTTACTTTCCACAAGCCGTTGTATTATACATATAATCTGAGTATGAATCCTGCTGTGACAAAATATAACAATCCGACAAAGTACGCCGGTGTTGAAGATCTTCATTTTAATCTTGTCATTGATTGCAATGGATACTACGGTAATATACATTTCGATAAAGCTGTGTTTTGCTGGGTGCGAAATATCCGCAGTTATCAATGTTCACGATCTCATATCGGAATCTGGGGCGGACTAGGGAATGTTATTTGCGACAGTTATTTCCAATATGGACATCAATATGTTGGCGGTATGGGATACGGCGTAAATCTTGTCGATCGTGCCACCGATAATCTAATTGTAAATAATATTTTCGATTTTTTGCAGGGCAAATTAATGACCGCTGTGGGAGTCTGCGGTAATGTGTATTCATATAACTATTGCCGAAGAGCGATGGATAACCTGGGGGAGTGGACAGAAATGCATGCGGATATGTCGGCACATGGCCACCACGCGTATCTGAATCTTTTTGAAGGAAATTCCACAAACAAGGCGGCGGTCGACAGGTACTGGGGAAGTAATTCATCTTACATATTTTTGCGCAATTCAATGATTTGCCCCGATGGATACTCAAATTCATACACCAGCAGGCCGGTCTTTATTGAAAATAATAATCCTTATATGAGTTATATCGGAAATGTTCTTCATCATGAAAATTCAATCAAGAATCGTATTGTTTGGTTTGTATTGGAAGAACCGGATGACTTTAGTGATACGAACCTGACGATGAACACACTAATCCGTCACGGTAATTTTGATTATGTCAGTGAAAATACTTTTTGGGAACCTGATATTGCAAATCATAATATTCCGAATTCATACTATCTTACATCAAAACCGGATTTCTTTACAAATGCACCTTGGGGAAATACGCAATGGCCGAATATCGGCCCTGATCTTTCCTGCTCGGGAATTATTCCGGCACAACAGCGTTTTTGTAATCTAAATGGTATTACATCTCCCGCTTCACCGACTAATTTATCCGCTCAGGTATCGCAAAATAATGTTCATTTAACTTGGGATGATAATTCCAGCGATGAAATATCATTCAGAATTGAACAAAGCAATGATGGAATCAGTTTTTATCGTGTTGAATCGGCGATGAAAGACTCGACTGATTATACTATTATCAATTTATCTCCTCATTCCGACTATCATTTTCGCGTGTGCGCCTTTTCAGATTTATCCGGTCAATCAGGTTACTCTAATACTGTAACAATATCAACCGGAGAAGAAAATCCGATTGAAATGGCGGCATTTTATAAATTCGATGGCGATGCTTCCGATTCCAGCGGGAATAATTATCATGGAACTGTAAATGGGCCGATTCTTACGTCCGGGAAGACCGGTCAAGCTTATCTTTTTGACGGAGTTGATGATGTAATAACTGTTCCTGATTGGAATAGTAATTCGCTTCACGGCGATGATCAGGCATTTACGCTTGCTGCCTGGATTAATCCTTATACAATATCTGTTGATAATTGGGTTATTAATGATGATTCTCAATGGGCTAATTTTAATTTCGGACTTGTAAACGATAAGTTATCGATTCAATGGGTTAGAAATGGGAATACAAGGTATACATTGGCAAGTATTGAGTATCCTACTGTGCAAGCGAATGTTTTTTCACATATAGCGGCAACATACGATCCGGCGAATAGAGTAGTGCGAATGTATCTTAACGGCGAGCAGGTTGTTGTGGATAGGGTAAAAGGAGCAACCGGACCCTGGCTTTTCGATAAACTGTATATCGGAAGAGGATCGGATGATGGACAGATGAAATCATTTAATGGAGTGATTGACGATGTTCTTATCTATAAAAGCTGCCTTTCCGGCAGCGATATCTTGCGTAT
>CAZYAM010000058.1:2537-12448 GCA_964645575.1 uncultured Ignavibacteriaceae bacterium | reverse complement strand
TTTAAAAGGAAAAAGTCATTGCGAGGATCCCGAACAATAAAGTTGGTCGGGAGATAAAGCAATCTTTAAAAAAGAACTTTTAAAAATTCCTTGGGGCATAAATCAGGGACCATCCAATAGCAAAAAAAAGAGCCAGTCACAGAATAGATCGGCTCTTTTTTATTAAATCCAAATAATATTTTTAACTCTTTTTAAACTCAGCCACCAAACCTTGTAATACATTTTTTGCATCACCGAATAGCATGCGTGTATTACTTTTATAGAATAATGGATTTTCTATCCCTGCAAAACCGGTTGCCATAGTTCGTTTCATAACGATAACAGTCTTTGAGTAGTCGACATTAATAATAGGCATTCCGTAGATTGGGCTGGTTTTATTTTCCCGTGCTGCTGGATTTACGACGTCGTTTGCTCCTATAACCAGACAAATATCAACTGTATTTATTATAGGATTAATTGCATCCATCTCGTAAAGGTGATCATACGAAACATTCGCTTCGGCGAGAAGAACATTCATATGTCCCGGCATACGGCCGGCCACAGGATGGATAGCAAAGCGAATTTCCGCACCTTTCTTTTCCAGCAGATCTGCAAGTTCGCGGCAGGCATGCTGAGCTTGAGCAACTGCAAGTCCGTAACCCGGTACTATGCATACAGAGTTCGCTGCTTCCAGTAATGCGTAAGCATCTTCTACAGAAACCGGATTCACTTCTCCTTTTTCACTACTCCCAACTTTTGCTTGAACAGAACCAAATCCGCTGAAGAGAACATTCGCAAGGGAACGGTTCATTGCTTTGCACATAATTTTTGTCAGAATAATACCGCTGGCGCCAACGAGTGAACCGGTTATAATAAGTGCATTGTTCTGAATAACAAATCCTGCTAAACATGCTGCAATACCTGAATAGCTGTTCAAAAGAGAAATAACGACAGGCATATCGGCACCGCCGATTGGAATAACTGATGTAATACCGAGAATGAATCCGATAGCGATGAGAAAAAGAAAAATTGTGTAACTATCTGCCGGATTTATGGAAAACAGGATTCCTCCGCCGATAGCAGCAAGTAGAATTGCCGCATTTACGAATTGCTGACCTTTGAACAGAATCGGCTTGCCGGTCATCACTTCTTTCAGCTTTGCCCAGGCTATTACGCTTCCGGAAAAAGTCACGGCGCCAACTAGAACTGTAAGAATGATTGTAATAGATGTGTAAAGGTCGATTGAATGAATAACATCGGGATTGATTACTTGTTCGAACTGCTTATTGTACTCCGCATAACCTACCAGTAGACTTGCCAGACCGCCAAATCCGTTAAGAAGAGCGACCATTTGCGGCATTTCAGTCATTTTTACAATACGAGCAAGAATCGCGCCAATAATTGAACCAATGAGCATTCCAACGACAATATATTTCCAATCAAGAATATTGTAATGGACGAGAGTAGCAATAATTGCAATCAGCATGCCAAACGCTGAAAGGAAATTACCCTTTCGCGCTGTCGACGGCTTACTCATCTTTTTTAAACCGGTTACAAAAAGGAGGGCAGCAATAAGATAAAAAATTTCAGCTATAAATTTCATTTCATGTCCTCTTTCTTTTTGAACATCGCAAGCATTCTGTTTGTTACCATATATCCGCCGACCACATTAATCATTGCAAATATGATTGCGGCTGTTCCGAGAATTGTACTGATTGTATTATGTCCCTCGCCGGCTGCAACAAGCGCCCCGACGATGGTAATTCCGGAAATTGCATTAGAACCGGACATCAATGGTGTATGAAGAATAGACGGCACTCTCGAAATAACCTCAACACCGAGAAAAATTGCCAGTGCAAAAATGAATATAAGCGGTATAAGTAAATCTAAAGTCATCATTGTTTCTCCTTCTTCTTTGCCTGTTGTACGAATGCAGTATGTACTATTTTCCCGCTGTGTGTCAGGAGGCAGCTTTTAATAATATCATCCTCGAGTTTCAACTCGAAGCGTTTCTTTTCTTTATTCCAAAACTCGTCGATAAAATTTGTGAGGTTATTGGAATACATCTGGCTTGCATGCAATGCGACACGTGCCGGCATATTAGCCATTCCGATGATCTTTACACCGTTTTTCTCGACGGTTTTACCAAGGACTGCGCCTTCGACATTGCCGCCGGTCTCGACAGCCAGATCAACAACGACAGAACCGGGTTTCATTGCTGTAATCATATCTTTTGTGACAATAACCGGAGCTTTGCGGCCGAATACCTGCGCTGTAGTAATGACTATATCCGCCTGAGCGCAATACTGCTTCAGGGCCTCGCGCTGCTTCTTTAACTGCGCTTCTGTTAATGCTTTCGCGTATCCTTGCTCCGTTTGACCGGTTTCACCGATATCTATTTCGACAAATTTTGCGCCAAGTGATAGGACATCATTTTTAGCGACAGGGCGTGTATCGAACGCATCGACTTTTGCTCCGAGACGGCGCGCAGTAGCAATTGCCTGTAATCCTGCAACACCGGCGCCGATAATGAATACCCTGGATGGCTGAAGAGTGCCGGCCGGAGTCATCATCATAGGGAAGATTTTAAATAAATTGTCTGCGGCAAGAACGACTGCAGCATACCCGGCCAGACTCGCCTGTGAACTTAATGCATCCATTTTTTGTGCACGAGTCGAACGTGGAATCATCTCTATGGAGATAGCCGAAACACCCTGTTTGGCGAGTGTTTTTAGAAGTCTTTGATTATTGAACGGATCGAGATAACTTATATGAATCGATCCTTTTTTTAGCAAGGGAACTTCCTTTAGATCGGGTTTCCTTAACCGTAAGACAATATCTCCTGAAGCGAAGAGCTTTTTTCGCTTCTTCTCTATGGAAGCACCGGCCTTTTTATAAACAGCATCTGAAATGCTCAGTGATGCTCCAAGCCCTGCTTCAACTGTAATTTTTGCCCCTTTTTTTATGAGTTTTTCGACGTTTTGCGGCAGCATCGAAACACGCGGTTCAGCAGCCGTTTCTTTGGTAACTATTATTTTCATTGTCCATTCATTAATAATGATTAGATGTTATATAATCGGTAAAAAAAACCTAAAAATCTATAGTCTTTGTGAAAATTCAAAAAATAAAAAATGCCTAAAAATGCTTTAAAAAAATGGATAATGGATTCTCTATCATTCCGGGACAGTGATGAAGAATGGATTTTTCATCTATTATTCCGCCACAGAGTGCAGATAAACAGATGGCAACTTATTCCATTGCCGCTTTTATTCTCGGGTTCCTTAAATATAGAATCATTCCGACACAAGGAATTACCCAAAGAAAGAAACCAACGAAGATTGTAATGATTCCCAAAGGATTGATTTGTCCCGGACTTATTCCCATTGTCCCCATGACTGCCGATAAAGCGGCCTGCATTTTTTTCCAGAAAATATAGCTTATTAGGGTATCTATGCAGGCATTCACTATACCGATCCAGCAGGCAATTTCAAGAATCTTGCGCCCGATTGCATGGAAACGGACAAATTGAATTGCGCCGCCTAAAACAACTGTGAAGTAAATAACTGAATAAATCGACCACAGGAGATTATATCGAAGCAGATTTTTCATGGATTCCATGCCAATTCGTGCTTGTGGAAACATGCTGAAGATTGCATTGAGCTGCTGCATTGGATTCGATAGCAGACTGAAAAGTTCTGTAAGAATAATGATAATTGAAAAAATTATAGTCGACCAACCGATAATAGAAATAGAACGAGGCATAAGAAATCCTTAAATATTTCAGATATATTCTTACCGATGAATATACGTAGTATGATCCATAGAATCCAAAAGTTTTTTAGGGCTGTAGCAGCCATATTCGAGGATTCTAATCCTTTTTATCTGTAAAATGTGTCTGAAGAATCTTGTATATTACGTAACGGATATATCGAAAAAACATCAAATAGTGTGGAATTTAATATGAACCAATTTGTCCCAAATCTAAAAGAATATGATCCGCGAATGCATTCAGCGGAACATATTTTGAATCAAACAATGGTGCGGATGTTCAACTGCGGGCTTGCTTTTAGTGCACATATCGAGAAAAAGAAATCGAAATGCGATTATCATTTTGAACGGAACCTGACAACTGAAGAACTTGCACGGATAGAAGGCAGGGTAAATGAGGTGGTCAAATCCGATCTGCCGATTATAGAGCGAGTTCTTTCACGGGAAGAAGCATCAAAAATCGTTTCATTGGCGAAGCTTCCCGAAGATGCGGGAGAATCAGTGCGTCTTATTACTATCGGTGATTATGATGTTTGTCCTTGCAGTGGAGTGCATGCTTCCTCAACAAAGGAAATCGGTGTGTTTCATATCATTTCCAGCGATTGGACAGACGGTGTTCTTAGAATTCGATTCAATATTCAGCAGTTATAAAACTGAATTATATTCTTTAAATTATACTATTTAGGTCAATAGCCTGATGAATTCCTTCATAATTTCCATTTATTTGATTTAACGCACAAAAAGCAGATTTGTGATACCTGTTACTGTTGAAGAGAATGAATCTATGCAGATTTGAACAACAAAAAAGGAGAGATGGCTATGAGGCTTATCCGGATATCACTACTGATCCTTACCTATGGATTCATTTTGACCGGTTTCTTTGCATGCAAAGATGATCCGGTTAGCTCGCAATATGGCGGCTGGAATAATCAATTAATCATAATCGACCATAATGCGACAGAACTCAGCAAAATACCTACTCAATGGATTGATGATGCAAAAGCGAAACTGAAGATTGCCTATGGGCATACATCTCATGGCAGTCAAATCATTGACGGTATGAATGGACTCGTTTCATTTAAAGGAAATCAATACAGTTTTAATAGTACAGGCTCGAATGGAGCATTGACTTTTAAAAACTCACCATTTTCCGGAGCCAGTGATCTTGGGAATCCGAATCGCGTTGCTTGGGCAACTGCAACACGAACATATTTAAACGCTAATATGGATATCAATGTCATTATTTGGTCATGGTGCGGTCAGGTGAGCGGTGCGGATAGTTCCGATATCTTGACATATCTTGATTCAATGTCTACGCTGGAACGGGATTTTCCTGGTGTTCGGTTTGTATATATGACGGGACATCTGGATGGTTCGGGACTTAACGGCAATTTAAACAGAAGAAATCAACAAATACGAAATTTCTGTCAGATGTACAGTAAAGCACTATATGATTTTGCGGATATCGAGAGTTATGACCCGGATGGACTTGTTAATTATATGGAATTAGGAGCAGATGATAACTGCGATTACGACAGCAGCGGTGTTTCGTTAAATTGGGCAACACGGTGGCAAAATACGCACGTACAAGGTGTTGATTGGTACAACTGCAATGCAGCACATAGCAAGCCTTTAAATGGAAATAGAAAAGCATATGCTGCCTGGTGGTTATGGGCGCGTCTCGCCGGCTGGTCGGGAACATAGACAAATGTGCTATTTAAATAATTATTTGTGATAAAAACCGCCTTAATGACTTATTTTATAGGTGAATGAATATGTGCGGTTCAAAGTGAATGAGTTTTACGGTTTTTAGCGGAACATTTTGTGATTTATTTTTTGTGATTACAAAAACACATCGGAATTACCTCTTATAATTTCACATCATATCTTTTTCATTTCTTTAAATAATCTAAGCGCTCAATAATTATTCTATCCAGTGAGTCTGTAAAAAAGGGAAAGAGCAGCTTTCCGTCAGAACTGCTGAAAAATAGTGCTTATTGAAGGTTTAGTATAATTCCTGCTTTGATTTAACCGATAAATTAGGGTACAAAGTGAAAACTCTACAAAATGCTTAAAATTTAATTTTATAATACTCTTTGAATATCGCTTAAAAAGGGCAAAATAATTAATTTTTCTCGATTTATTAATTGAAATTTATTGGCATTACAATTGTGCCTTCTTAATCATAAATATAAGAGTTTAAAATAGAGATTGGAGGAAGGCAAAATGGAAAAGATAGAAGATGTGAGCACAGAGACACTGAGTAATGGGGCTGAAGTGCAATTCCAGGTCAGTCAACCGGATACATCTGCCACAAAACAAACACAAAGTGAAGATGCACATCAGGAAGAACGCGCCCAGATGCGGTCGGCAATGCATAACCTGCCGGATTTTGACGTGCAAATGGCAAGGCGGCACCCTTTAAGAATACTGCTTGCAGAAGACAGCCTTGTCAATATAAAAATAGCACTCTGGTTTCTAAGAAAAGTGGGATATCATGCTGATGTGGCTTTTAATGGAATTGAAGTCATTGACGCACTGAAACGCCGATCGTACGATGTCATATTAATGGACGCTGAAATGCCCGAAATGGATGGCCGGCAGGCAACGATGTTAATTAGAAAAGAATTCCCATCTGATCAACAGCCGAATATCGTTGCAATGACTGCCAATGTGCAGCACGGCGATCGTGAAGAGTTTCTATCGCTTGGTATGAACGATTATATTACAAAACCTCTCAAGATGGATGAGATGATTCGAGCTTTGTCAGCAAGCAAACCAACACCTGCGAGTATCATGGATGAAGTGCAAAAGATCAGAAAGGTTGCCTAAAAGAAGTCATAATAGGCCCGAATCCTGATAGACCTGCTAGTTTATATATATTTGAAAGCCCGGTATATATAACGCAACATAATAAGGATATCTCCGTATGTAAAAAGAAAATAACATTATATGGAGATACCTATGAAACTATCTTACTTTTCTTTGATTTTACTGCTTTGCGTAACGATCTCTGTTGCATTATCCCAGCCTAATCGTATAATTAATAAAACCGTTCCTCTTAGATCCGATGGATATCTTATAATTGATACATACAAAGGATCCATCATAATAACTACTCATGATAAACCGGGGGTAGAAGTGAATGTGAAGATCGAAGCGGACGATCCAGATTCCTGGGATGCTGAAAGAGATGTAGATAATACGGAAATCAGAATCGACGGCAGCGAAGAAGAAGTAATTATCCGTACCGACTATAAAAAAGTAAAACATCATTATAATAGTTTCTGGGACTGGATCACCGATCCTTTTCATTCTTCCTATTCTTTGCCGTTGGTTCATTATACAATAAGAATGCCCCGTACAGCAGGACTAAGAATCAAGGACTATAAATCAAGAACGAGAATCGAAAATATTAATACCGGAATAAAATTCAATACGTATAAAGGAGAGGTGGATATATACAATCTCGTTGGAGGGATTGATTTAGAAACATACAAAGGCGAAGTACGCGTTTCATTTTCTAAGATTAATAGCGACAGTCGTTTCGAGACATATAAAGGCGATATCAAGGTAGAAATTCCAAGGGGAAACGGTTTTGAACTGAGAACAGATTTTGAAAGACGTGTGGATTTTACAACCGACTTTGATGTTATGAGCATCGAACGAGGAAGAAAGAATCGCTTTTATGATTATCGTGGAAAAATCAATGGCGGCGGCCCTACACTTGAATTAGAAAGTAAGAAAGGAAATGTTCGTCTAATAGCAAAATAGTTATATCTATAAGCAACCATCATCCCTTAATTCAGACAGATTCATCGGATGATGGTTGCTTTTTTTTTATCAATTTCTGCTTAATGCTTCCTCTTCCCTTGCTTTCTCTAAATAAAACCGATACATTCATCGCAGTATAGAGTGTTTCTTGAAATAGTTATTGATGCAGCTCTGAAACTATTGGTTAGAACTTGATAAAGAGAGTCCGGAATGCAGCCGATACGATGGAATGAAGAATTTAAAATCGATGTGAAGGAAATCGATGAACAGCATAAAGTATTGTTGGAAATCTTCAATCAGATCGTTACTTCAGTAGAAAAGAAAATTGAATGGCAGAAAACGTCTTCAATTGTTGACTCTCTTCTCCACCATGCATACAGGCATTTCGCAACCGAAGAACGCTACATGATTAAACATCAATATCCGGATCTGCCGCTGCATATAGACAAGCATCTGGATTTTATTAAGAAAGTGACAATGATGACGCAGGAAGTAAGGGAAAAAGGTCCGGATAAGCAGAAAGAAATGGTTGCATTCCTGGCGAAATGGTATTATGACCATGTTTTGGTAATCGATAAGAAATATTCTAATTATCTGGACGACGAAAAGATAAAGTAACCGGCATTTTATTATGCAAACTAAATATCCAATACAGCGTTATGTCGAAAATCTTGAAGATGAATCCGAAATTCCTGGAAATATTGCCGATGGAATCAGAAAAACGGTAGAGGAATTTGTTGAACGTTTTCAAAATTTTGATGATGTAAAAGCATCTCTAAAACCGCAGTCTGATAAATGGTCGAGAAAAGAAATTCTGGGACATCTTATTGACTCCGCTGCTAATAATCACCAGCGTTTTGTACGTGCACAGTACCTAAAAACCGTGAATCTTCCGGCTTACGAACAAAGAGAGTGGGTGAACATACAGCAATACGGTTCTCTCGATTGGCAAGAATTACTGCTCTTCTGGAAGTCGTACAATTTACATCTTGCACATATTGTCGAGCATATGTCGCCAGAGTATCTACAGATTCCATGTGCGATCGGTTCCAATGAACCGACAACAATCGGATATGTTCTCGTTGATTACCTCGGACATATGCAGCATCATCTCCGGCAGATAGAGCAAATGTAACGGCATGCCTTTTATTCCAATCGTATAGGATAGAAAGAATAAAAAAAAGCATATGCCCAAAAAGACGTTAAAAAATGTAAAAGAGCTTGAGGATTTACCGAATATCGGAAAATCCATTGCGGGAGACCTGAGACGCATGGGAATATACAAACCGGGCGATCTTCACGGCAAAGATGCATTTATTCTTTACGATACACTTTGTAGTCTTACGGGGAAAAGACAGGATCCGTGCGTTCTTAATGTATTTATGTCCGCAATTAGCTTCGTACACGGAAATCCGGCAAAGCCCTGGTGGCGTTTTACAAAGGAAAGAAAAAGAAGGATGACCACACAATAATTCTCACTTAAAGTGAGAATAGATCAGGTTAAAAAGATAAGCGAAGAGAATCCTCGATAACTACGATATAAAGACCAACATCATTACAATCCTTCTCTATCTGTATTGTCCGACGGCCGCATGTGTTCCTCAGTAATTAGGACGAACATTTGCATTAACATCCGTATTTCCGCAACCTTTTCAGGTATTCGGCAGTCAAAGTTCATAGAAAAGGCTGTCCTTCCAGTAATAAAGACATAGTTAATATACTGCAACTTAAAAATCAAATACACGTATTTAAAGTATATTCAAGACAGAATTAAAGGAAATTAAACATCATAATCACACGAAAAATTTTATGACTATGAAAAAGAAAATAGTACTCTCTTCTGTCGCCGTTGTATTAGTCGGCGGCGCATCTCTTCTTTTCTTCGGAAGTAATAGTTCTTCCAGCCAAAGCGATCTTCATAAGGTAAAAGTGACCAAAGGAACTATTGTTGATAAGGCGCTTGCTGTCGGGACGATAGAACCGGAAAATGAAATTTCGGTAAAATCAAAAGTATCCGGAGTCATCAGCCGTATCTTTGTCGATGTCGGCGAATATGTCAAGATCGGCCAGCCGATTCTCGAAGTAAGACCGGATCCTACACCACTCGAACATGCTGATGCAAAGCGGCAGGTACAGCTCAGCCAGGTGGATATGGATAATCTGAATAAGGAGCTGGTACGTATTAAAAGTCTTTATGCAGGCAAATTGATTTCAGATAAGGAATATGAGGATTTCCAAAAAAAATACGATGAATCCGAACTTCGATTGAATATCTCTACTGAAAAACTTGCGTTGATGGAAAGCGGCAGGGTAAAAATAGGGGATACAGAGATCGAGTCGATTGTAAAAGCTCCTATTTCCGGATTCGTACTCAACAGAACAATTGAGGT
>CAZYAM010000058.1:0-2437 GCA_964645575.1 uncultured Ignavibacteriaceae bacterium | reverse complement strand
ACAAGATGGAAAAATTTCGCACAATAATCTCTGAATTTATAATCGATCTGCGGGCACAAAAGCTTCGTGCGTTCCTGACGATGTTTGGAATTATCTGGGGAACCGTTGCGATTGTTGTGCTGGTAGCGTTCGGAGTCGGATTTAAAAAACAAACTGCGGCAAACATGCACGGTATCGGCGAGGGAATAGCTATTATGTTCCCCGGCAAGACGACAAAACCCTGGGCCGGATACGGGATCGGGAGGCCTATTTCTTATATAGAGGAAGATACGAAACTCATTGCAGCGCAAGTGCCTAATGTTCATGCTATCAGTCCTGAATTTTCACGCACGACGACTGCACGTGTCGGTGATAATATTCTAAATCCGCTCGTTTCAGGTGTGAATGTTATTTACAGCGAAATGCGGAATATTATTCCGGAAGCCGGTGGACGGTTTATCAATATTCTTGACCTTCAGGAACGGCGCCGGGTTGCTGTTATCGGTGATAAGGTTAAAGAGTTACTTTTTGGAGATCAGGATGCTGTCGGAAAAACAGTCTTTATCGGCCAGGTTCCATTCTTGGTGATTGGTGTTATGCAGAAAAAAACGCAGCCATCATCTTATAACAGGAGGGACCAGGATCGTATCTTTATTCCGATATCTACTTTTACGTCGGTTTATGGTACTATTCATCTTAGTGATATCATTTACCAGATTAAAGATCCAAGATTGGGAGAACAGACGGAAAAGGAAGTGCGGGCAGCGCTCAGTAAACGGTACAAATTCGATCCCACGGATGAAGATGCAGTTTGGATATGGGACACGACAGATTTCGACCGCCTATCTTTCTATATGTTTCTTGGAATCAATATTTTCCTCGGCCTAATCGGTAGTTTTACGCTTGGTGTTGCCGGACTCGGTGTCGCAAACATAATGTTCATAGTTGTGCAGGAAAGAATTAAAGAAATCGGAGTTAAACGGGCAGTCGGCGCAACGAAGCAAAATATATTAATGCAATTCTTTGCAGAGACGTTCTTCATCGTTTTTACAGGTTCAGCGATAGGTTTTATAATTTCATACGCTATAATAGTGATCCTCGGGATGATACCAATAAAAGAATATGTCGGGACGCCAGAATTGTCGTTTGAAGTAATAGGAGTAACAATATTTGTTCTTGTCACAGTAGGATTGCTGTCCGGACTAATGCCTGCACGACGGGCATCTAATATCGATGTTGTCGAATGCCTTAGAACGTAAATAAGAATATTTAAAGAGTCAAGCATGCTTTTCGAATTATTCAGGGATTTTATTTCTGATCTTAAAGTTCATCGGACACGTGCAACTTTAACTTTAATAGCCATAACCTGGGGGACGATTGCGGTTGTTCTTCTGCTTTCGTTTGGCGAGGGACTCGGTACTCAGATGCTCAAAGGCATGATGAATGCCGGAAACCGCATTATGATTATATACGGCGGTGAAACAAGTCTAATTTATCAGGGACTGCCGAAAGGAAGAAGAATACAGCTTATCGAGGAAGATATCGACCTAATCAGCAAAACAGTGATGGGGATAGGGATGATTTCTCCTCAGTACCGGAGAAATGTGGTACTAACATATGGAAAATTTTCCATTACGACTGAGTGTGAAGGAGTGAATCCGTGCTTCGAAGAAATGCGCCGCATGTACCCTTCCGGAGGAGGCCGGTTTCTTAATGATGTGGATGTTAACCGTCAGCGTAGGGTATTGGTGCTCGGATCGGTTATTGCAAAAGATATTTTTAAAGAAGAAGATCCGATAGGGAAAAATGTCAACCTCGACGGCGTTCCTTATACAGTAGTCGGACTTATCCAAAAGAAGGTTCAAACAGCAATGAACAACGGTCCGGATACACGGCGGGCAATTATCCCTTATACGACATTTCGGACTACTTACGGAAATAAGAATGTTAATACAATTGTTTTACAGCCCAACGATCCGAGCCGGCAGGAAGCGGTGAAAAGTGCGCTTTTCGATGTCCTTGGAAGGAAGTACCGATTCGATCCGAAAGACGAGCGTGCGATTTTTATATGGGATTTTATAGAAGCCGAAAAAATTAGTCAAAAAGTTGGGCTCGGTGTTTCTATTTTTCTTTTCTCTATCGGTTTCCTTACGCTTGTTATTGCAGGTGTAGGTGTTGCAAATGTCATGTATGTTGTCGTAAAGGAACGTACAAAAGAGATTGGCATCAAACTGGCTGTCGGTGCAAGGCGCAGTTACATTTTAGCACAGTTTATTTTTGAATCGTTGCTGTTATCGCTGTCGGGTGGTACGATTGGAATTCTATTCTGTTATACCGTTGTCTCTGTCGTCTGGATGATTCCTGCAGAGGAAGGTGCGATGCAATTTGTCGGGCGGCCTGTTTTATCTGTTTCTTTAATTTTTATTACTATAGGTATTTTAACAGCTATCGGACTTAC
>CAZYAM010000057.1:0-17186 GCA_964645575.1 uncultured Ignavibacteriaceae bacterium | reverse complement strand
TTCTGGATTATTAGCCCATGCATATCTTACAGCAACAGGTTCTTTAACTTTGTCACTCCATACTATTATTTTATTTCCCTTTATTTTTGCTGTTGCAGGAGCATATTCATTATCAACGCCGCATATCTCAAAGTACTTTAACGGATTGCCATTTTTAGCAACCAAACCGCTACCAGTATTAGTGAACGTTAGGATTATTTTATTTCCTTCAACCTTCATGGATTTATAAATCGGTCCTGAATACACAATATTATTTTCGCCATATGCGACTTTTTCAGCAGCAAGCGCCAGACGATATCCAACATCTTTTTTATCTTTTGGATGAATATCATTAAACTCACCAACATCAATAGTAACAGCCATTCCTGTGTTTGGTATTGATAAAGCTTTCAGTTGGCTTTCGCGGAAGTAAGCCCAATCATATTTTGTATCTTCAACATTCACTTCTACAAAGTTTGGAAGTTGCACAAACAAAAAAGGAAAATTTCCCTGATGCCAGTTCTGTCTCCAATCTTTTATAAGTAATTTAAAAAGGTTATAATGTTCAAAAGCTCTGCTTGTATTTGATTCACCTTGATACCACACAACACCTTTAATTCTATAATTGAGCATTGGTGCGATCCCGCTGTTAAATAATCCAGTTGGAATTTTTCCCGTAAACAACCGGTCTTCCAAAGGATCAGCAACTGTACCAAGTTTGTATTTCCAATCACCTTCGAGATTTATTTTGTTGTCTCCTGCTGAAAGTTCATATTCTTTGCCGGGTACAAATCCCCCGTGACGTATAGTACTTATATCACGAATCACTATTGTATTCATGCCGGCTTTCAATAAATCACCCGGGATTTTATAATTTCTAGGCACGTATTGAGAGCCGGTAGTTCCAACAAACTTACCGTTGACAAAAACCGAATCGACATCAAAAATCCTGCCCAATTTTAATACTGCAGGCTTTCCAATCATACTGGCAGGAACACTTATATCTTTCCTGAACCATACAACTCCATTGATGCCACCAAGTTTCGTATCAGTCCAGTATCCGGGAAGAGACATGGTCTCCCAGTCTGATGTGTTAATCTTTGGATCAGACCAAACATTCTGCGAATCTTTTAACCCTTCATCGGATTGCCTGATAAGTTTATACCAATTTTCAACTCTTTCATCATCCTGTTTATTCATCCTTTCAATTAATGAAGGATCTTTATACCTCTGAAGCTGCTCATAGTACATGGGAAATGATTTTATCGATTCTTCGCTGATCCATGCTTCGGCTGAAGAGCCACCCAATGAAACGTTCATCAGTCCTATCGGTACCTTATATTTTTCATACAGGGTCTTAGCAAAAAAGTAGCCCGCTGCCGTTAAGCTGCGCACATTTTTAGAATCAGCATGCTGCCAACTGCCGAATCTATAATCATTGTCACGATCTTTAAAATTAGCCCTCGGGAAAGTAAAAAACTGTCTTATAAATGAATTATCCATATGATCAATTTCATCTTTATAAAGATTACTCACACTGCCTAAAGACAATCCCATGTTTGATTGACCGGAACACACCCATACATCACCTACAACAATGTCATTAATGGTGATGGAGTTCTTTGCATTAATTTGCATAGCATACGGTCCGCCGGCTTTTATATTCGAAAGCTGTAATTCCCATTCGCCGTTCTTATCCGTAGTTGTATGGTATGTGGAATCAATAAAATGAATAGTTATCTTTTCACCTTCAGAAGCCCAGCCCCAAATCCTTACATTTGCATCCCGTTGTAAAACCATACCGTCACCAATAAGTTTTGGCAATTTAACCTGACTATACGACGAAGTTGAAATTAGAAGAAAAAAATAAATCAAGTTGTTCAGTTTTGTATTCGTAAACATGGACTTAAACTCCTATTTATCTCCCGGTTGAAAAATCAATAATGCAATTCTATTAATTTCCATTTTAGCGAAGCTTCAGTTATTTAGTTGTTTTAATCCTGATTACAGTCAACGACATCGCCGGGGTCTCATATTCAAATTTAGAGCTGACCTTAAATGTCGATTTTACCGAAACGACATTTTTGGGATTCTCAAATGTATTTTCGGCTTCGGCATTACCTTTAATCACGGTTTGCTCTGCTTCTTCAATGATGTTTTCAAAACCTGCCAAGTTAACATTCATAGTACGAGATTCCTTACCAGCATTCACCAATTTCAGAATTATATCTCCAGTCTTACTGTCCTGAACACAGGATGCGGCAAGTGCTGAATCTTTTTCATTCTTTGCTATGACGTTATCGAAATAAAGATCTCCCTGGTTTGTCGAAAACATTTTTTGCACATAATAATTTGGTGTTGGACAAATAGAATTGTTATCAAAAAAAATCATATCGGTTTTCCATTGAGTGAAGTCTTTTTTTGCTAACAACGGCGCATAAGAAACCAGTGCAACCACATCACCATTACGTTCGAGTGAGGTCATGTAGACAGCTTCTGCTATCGCGTTCCACAATTTATTGCCCCATGATGCATATTCTCCGAGATAAACTTTTGCTGCGTTGCGGGGATATGTATCGTAACGATGTTGATTTGAAAGGAACCATTCAGGATTGGTATAATAATGTTCATCAACAATTGGTATCTTTAGATCATTTGATAATTTCCAGCCTTTGTTAAAATCCTCACCGCTATGAAACGGTCCAGCTGTTCCAATGATAATTATTTCAGGGTGTTTCATTTTTACTACTTTACTAATTACTGTAAAGCGCTCTTCAAACTCGGGAGTAATTTTATCTTCATTACCTATTCCAACGTATTGAAGGTTGAATGGTTTAGGATGTCCTGCAGCAGCACGTTTGGCTCCCCATGGAGAAGTAGCCGATCCGTTTGCCCATTCGATAAGGTCCAACACCTCCTGAACATAGTCTTTCATCTCATTCATTGGCAATGCTTTTTGACCGGTACCGCCTATGCGCCATGTTCCTCCTGAATTCTGACAACAAACCGCTGCCGGTAAAACAGGCAAAGGTTTCGCTCCGATATCTTCACAAAATTGGAAAAACTCGTAGTAGCCTAATCCAGCCGTCTGATTGTACCCCCAAAGATTTCTTTGTTCTTTTCTTCGCTCAATAGGTCCGATTGTGTTTTTCCACCTGTACATATTTCCAAGTCCGTCACCATGAGCAAGACAGCCACCGGGGAAACGGATAAATTTCGGTTTCATATCTGCCAGCATTTGAGCTAGATCTACACGCAGTCCGTTGGAACGGTTTTTGAACGTCTTCTCTGGAAACAGTGAAATTACATCCACCGCCAATTTACCTTCGGTTGTTGCAAGTATAACTAACGATGCGCTATCACTGCTTTCAGATGCAGTGAAAGTAGAAGTGTACTTCTTCCATTGTTTCGAAGAAGTGGAAATAGTATTTTCGGCATATTTTATTTTTCCCGAAGGACTTTGCAAACTAACAGATATCATAATTGGTTCTTTTGAAAGTTGACGAGCAAACAGCGATAAATTAAATTTTTCACCGGCTTTAATTAGTCGTCCCTTAAAAAGTCATTTTTGAGTTTTTAATAGATAAAATCGGAATACCATTGACATGTAAACCACTTCCATAACCAAGATAAAAAATATTTCCAGATGTTCATCATCCGTTTAAAGTTCATCGCGGCGGCTGTGAGCATCACATTGATGTTATCTCCAACCATACCCTTATAAAAGTTTCTGCTTAAGCGATGATCACTTTTTAAGTGCCCGATTCTCGGTTCGATTGCTGCTCGTCGTGCAAAACCATATTTGAGTTTTCTCTTCTGCGTGTCCGTCAATGTCTTCCCAAATGGTTTTGGTGAATGAATCTTCGTTCCTCGAACTTCGGTTACTCCTCTATATCCACGATCAACAAATAGTTCTTTCAGTGTTCTTCTACTTAATCGTTGTTGTTGTTCAAGTGCCGCATCCAATGTGTGTCCGTCATAGTCATTCTTCGGCATGTTCAACGCTCCAATAATCACTCCGCTTGTTGCTGTTGTGGTAATCGAGACCTTACTACCAAACTCATACTTCTTGTGTGCCTTTCCTTTGCTCATACACTGCACATGCGGCTCGTGAAGACTGTACACTTTGTTTGTGTCTTCACGCTTTTGTGATAACACCTTGTTGAAGAAAGTAAGGGTGTTGGTATGTTCTCCCGATGGCAATTTTCGCCCCAATTCACGCACTAATCTGCCTGCAATGGTTTTGACTTTTCTATCAGCTTTCCTTGCCGCTTTCTTTCCCTTTACCGTATTGCGTAAGCGTTGCTGGAGTAATAACTTCTTCAGCGTACAACGATAACTTTGACGTAACTCTATCTGCTCTTCGTCGGCAATCGCTATACACCTGCTGATAATTTTGCGATACAGTTTGTTGTCCGTTGGATACGTGATATTCTTTTCTTGTACCGTGGTATCTGTTGTCCCCCGGTCTTCTTCTCCATCTTTTCCATTGACACGAATGCTTTCCTTCAAGATCAGTTCTATTCCTTCTTCGCCGATGCGATGACGAAAGTGAACTAACTCCGAGGCTTCGCACGGCGCTGACGCAGTGAAACGTTCCTTCCCACTGAAATATTGGTAATACGAATTTTCACTCCATTGCTCTACCACACTCTCATCGCTTATACTGCGTATGTGTTTCAAGAGTAACAACGCAACCATCAAGCGTATCTCTTTGGCAGGACGTCCGAAATCTTTTCGATAATATTTCGCAAAGGCTTCTTCGAATACTTGCCAGTTGATCTTCTCAGCCAAGATATAGAGCGGGTGCTTATGATTCAGTTGTTCGGTAAATGTTGTATAGAAACTCATTTGATCTCGCTGTCCAGTCGGTGTGAGCATATGTTTTTCTGCAAGGTTTTGATTCGTTTTCCCTCGTTGCCTGTGTACTTAAAATAGTACTTTTTTCTCCATTTACCTAATTCTATTGACCCTTTCCTGTTCTTAAGGAACGACTAATTACCATTCCACCAAAACCGGTGTTTTTTATCCCAACTCCAGTAGCGCCGGTGTAATTCACTTCATGGCCAACATGTTCAATATCCAGAACGATGTAATGAGGATTATTGGGATGAATAGGAAAAGTGGTTTCCACACTAATCCGACCGATAGAATAGCCCGGCGACATATATTCCCAGAAGGAAAGCGGTTGCCATTCTCTTTGCTCGGTCGGATTATATTCAAACGAGCGGTTCTGGACAAGCTCGGCATATAGCCCGCCGTCGGCAGCATAATTAATATCCTCGAAAAACAGCCCGAATAAATCGGAGCTGATATTTTTTCCTTTGTGAGTTGTTTGGGAAAATGTATTTGCAGTAACAGACATAAAAAGACATACGCCAACAAGAATAAATACTTTAAGTGGATGGTTCACGTAATGACCGATAAATAATTCCTTGGTCTTTTTCATTTCATATATTCCTCTACCAGTACATATGAGAATAATATTTGGAACATTTCTATAGATTTCTGATGGATTTGAAATCGTACTTATGTTGAATTACAGTTGGCTTCAATAGTTCATAATTTTGTTTCTTCAAAGACCATTTTGTCTATATTCCATAAATCACCGTCAACAACCAGTTTCAGCACATGCTGACCGGCATCAAGTGTGACGTTCTTTTTTATAACTTGCCAGTTTTGAAATCCTTGCGTGTTGGGGATGGAAATAATTCCCGTTTTATCTGTGTCATCACATTCGATATGGAATTTTCCACTGTCGTATGATGAGGCGATAGTGAATGAAACCTGGTACGTTGCCGGTTTGCTTACAGTCACCGTATACGCCATCCATTCTCCGGCATGGGTCCAGCCGACGTTATAGCCGCCTGCAGAACATTTTTCAATATCCATACCCTCATTGAGCCGATACTGGCCGCCCTCATTCACATTATCTCTATCATAATACGCATCACCGGGACACCCTTTATCGAAGTCTTCAGCCTCAATAACCCCCGGAATAGTATGAGGCATGAATGCTACCTGTTTCATCTCGCAAACCTCGAGAAGTGTCCAACCGAATGAAGTATTACTTTCTGAATTGTTGAATCTGGCTTTTCCCCCTTCACCGAATGGAAGATCGATGGATAATATGGCATCGGGAAACTGCTTATTCGAAATTTTGAACAATCCACTGTGTGCATTTTCAATTTTCCAAACTTGATTGTCCTTTCCGTTCTCCTGTGCAACGAGCGGTTCATGACTCATCACGCCGCACTCGACGGCCATACCAATATGTGCGCGATTCAGAATTCTATAAAAGCCTTTCCCTGCAGATTCCAGTTTCCATTGGTTCGCAAAATTTTTCCTTTTCCCGGTCAGTGTCAAATCTGAACCAATTACCGCACCGCCCGTATTTTCGCCCGGGACCATGAAATAGTGTGGAGTACAGTTTAGGTCGACAAACTTGTCGAGTTTTAAAATTTTGCCATCGAAGTTCAATTTTAGAACGTACGCCAGCTCTTCGAACGAGCGGTCGGGCAGACTGACGTGCAGACCTTGTGCATTTTGTTTGAAGGTTACAGGCAGGTATTTTTTAGCTTCGCCATTGATAAGTTCAACCGATTTCAGGTTTTTAAGGTTGATTCGATCAGAAGACAATGTAGAGAGGTTTATTTCTTTCTGATCTTTTTCCCAACCAAGCAAAATTGCGTACAGTGTCGTATTATCTTTTGATCTAGTATAGCGAACATCGTTAGCCGCTCCAGCGGTCGGAGGCATCATGACACCATGTGCAGCTCCCATTTTTGTAGAGCCTTCTCCGTATTTTTCCCAGGCACGTGTTGAATACACCGCTTCACCATATTTTTTGAGCCAAGCACCCATGGCATGCAACACATCTTGTTGTCCCTGAGGGATGGTGCCATCAGGTTTTGGAGAAATGTTGAGAACCATATTCCCATTTTTACTTATTCTGTCTATAAAAGCATGAAGTACTTGTGTCTTTGAATAATATCCGATTCCTTCGGTATAGCACCAGCTGGAGGAACTGATGGCATCATCGGTAAGCCAATAATTGTCTGTAATATCCGGCGGCCCTCCGCGTTCGTAGTCAAGAACGGCGCATTTTTTATTCAGACCATCTTTAAATGTGGCTACCACATCTTTATTCCAATCGGCGGCCATATTATAGTAGTAGGATAAGAAATTAAGTAAAACCGACTGAGAAATAATATGCAAGTTGAAATCCTGATAAATGATATCGGGTTTATAGTTGTCGATAATTTCCTTATGCTTTGCCAACCAAAATGCTTCGTTCTTTTCTTTGCCCTGCTGTCCGTAAAGCATCTGAAGTTTTGGATCGTTTGTTTTAGGCACGGTTTCATAATATCCGGTGATGTTGTATGCATGATGCATCGAAAGAAATATTTTCATATTTTTTTTGCGTATGGCATCCGTTAACAATCCTACTAGATCAAGTTTCGGTCCCAAATCTTTTGCATTCCAGGGATTGACCTTGCTTGCCCACATCGAAAAACCATCGTGGTGCTCGGCCACCGGGCCGGCAAATTTAGCTCCTGCATCAGCAAAGAGTTGTGCCCATTCTTCAGGGTCGAATTTACCGCCTTCTGATTTGAGTTTAGGAGCAAACTGTACAAAATCACCTTGCTTGTCCTTTGCACCTGTAATGAAGTTGCTGTATGGCCACTGAGACACGTCGCCATAAACCTCTGTATGGTGCTTATTTTCCGGAGATCCTTTGACATACATGTCACGAGGATACCACTCGTTTGCAAATGCCGGGACAGTGTAAACTCCCCAGTGGAAATATATACCAAACTTAGCGTCTTTGAACCATTCCGGAACGAGGTTAACTTTTTCTACCGACTGCCATTCAGCCTCAAATTTTGTCGACGCCTTCTTATTTTGGCATATAGTTATTGTCGTGAAGACATACATTATAAATGCAATTCCAAGAATATTTTTCATGGTTTCTCTCTATTTTATTAAAACAAATTTCTTAGCAGCCGAATAATTATTTGCTGTTAGTTTGTAGAAATAAACGCCACTTGCGAGTTGTTTTGCATTAAACGTGATAGTGTAACTCCCCGCAGTTCTTTCAATATTTTCTAAAGTTTCAACTTCTCTGCCTGCAACATCGTAGATCTTGATTACGACCCTGGAATTAGTCGGAATCGAATAACTGATATTTGTCGTAGGATTAAATGGATTGGGATAATTTTGATAGAGTGTAAAATATTCCGGTGCACGGTTTTCCTGACTTGCTACACCTGTTGTTGTCCCCTGTTCGACATCTATTAATTCAATACCTGTACCGATTCCAAGGTTTCTAGAATATTTTTTATCAGTCGCATTATTCCAGTGTTCATGAACCCCAAGGCTATAAATATGGATACCAGTGCTATCCGGATCATATTTAATGCCAGCTGGCCAGTTCGTTGAATCCGCTGCTTGATGGAGGTAATCATCAACACCCCGCACTTGCACAAACGCATATTTTCCTGTTACGTTGGCGACTGTGAATTCTGACCGCAGAAAATCATACCCAACGGATTCAATAGCAACATTGTCGAAAGAAGCGAAGACCGATGACGAATACGTATTATTGAAGGGTGCCATCTTCCACTTGAGCGGTTTGTCCTGCTCGTAATCGGTCCCCCATAATGCATCCATCAAGAAAATTAGATTCTTCTTTCGAAGAAGCGATTGTGTCATTAAATCTACCTGGACTCTGTATAATCCATATCCGGCGCGCGAAGTATCACCATAATCCAGTTGTGTCGGACATGGCAATCCATTATGAAGATGCCCAGCAGATGAACGCGATTGAGATCCAAAATGATTTTTGGCAAACATCGTTATCCCAGCACGCATATGTCCCTTTAATTGAGGAATATTGAGCATATATTCGGCATCTTCATAAATGGTATACAGGGAATCATACCATATGGGATCCGTGCCGAATTGCGACGTTGGATACATAACATTCGAACGTAAAATAGTCCCGCGGTCTGAATAATGAATTTTTGCAGCTGCGCTTGCACTTCGCTTCACCTGCTCTCTGCCAAGGTTGGTATAATTATCATAACCTAAATAATGAACGTTAGGATATTTAGGATGCCATTGTTCATACCATTCCTTATAGATATTTCTTATCGGATCACCAATGTAAATATCGCTTTGTGCAACGTGGACAACATCGACAAGCTGGTGCAACACTGCGAGCACTATTGCCGGAGACGTTTCGGACATGCCGTACCAGTTACCGTTCACTTTTGACAAATCGGACGTTTTGAAATTTCCACCCCAGCCACTGCATTCATTTATCTTGATAAATATTTTTTCTCCTGTAACATAATTAACCGCTCCCTTTCCTCTTGTTTCATTGTGATATTGGAATATCGCTTGCCATGCAGCGCTGTCGCTTTTTTGACCGGTCAGGCTATCAATCGCTGCCGAGACCATACTATCGATTATAGATTGATTATTATTCTCAGCCGTCCACCAAGCATGATTAAGTAAACTGGGATTGCAGTTCTGATTTACTGCATTCGGATTATGGACCCACACAACTTTTCCTTCTTTACCTTTCATTCCCTGCGCAATTCCTATGGGTTCATTTGCATTGACGGATGCATCGGCAATCAATACAACTTCCTTGTAGAGGAAACCATTCTCGAATAATACAAATCCACTTATGCTACAGACAAGAAAGGCACCGAAGAAAAATACCGGATAATAGCGCAAAGGTTTCTTAGATCTGAAAAAAGCCATAGCAGATAAAGCCAACATCGCTAGGTAGCCTACAAATCCAGAAGCAATAAGCATCGCTGTTCTTACGCACGGATATGATAACCGGCTGGGTTTTGGTATGACTCGAATGAGTATCCATACCATCGCAGCTATACCAATTATAGGGAATATAAGTTTATAAAATCCTCCGGGTAAAGTAATTTTTCTTATTCTTCCAGTTTTAGGGCATACTTTAATGAATTTCTGGAAAAAAATGTTCATATGTACTCCATTATTTAATTGAATTGTTAATCTATTCATTCCAATTGTCTATTCTAAAAGGCGATGCGGGTAATCTCTCTTCATTATACAAATTCGACCTACCCGGATTATAGGTCCATGCATATCTTACAGCAATTGGTTTGCGTATATTTTCACTCCAAACTACAACCTTGTTGTTTCCAATTTTGGCATTAGCCCACACAAATTTTAACCTGTGTATTACGCAAGATCATACCATCACTAATCAGCTTCTGTAATTTTACTTCTGCGGATAAAGTAGTTATACGAAAACAACTTACCATCACAATTAGTTTAAATATATTAGAACCGGTATTCATTTTGTTGATTCGCCTTTTCGTTTACTACAGTACCTATATGATTAATATCAATATTAGCGCCCTTGTACGGCTACAGGATTAATCTTATTATCAACCTTACTCAGCTTGGACCACATATATCCATAGACTGAGACAATCGCAAAGCAGCATAACGGCATAAGAAAACTAATAGACATGTTATAGACATCTCCAAGATGACCCATAAGTTTCGGCATAATAGCTCCCCCCATAATTGCCATGACGATGTACCCTGAAGCTTTCTTGGCTTGAACGCCAAGTCCATAGATTCCGAGTGCGAAGATTGTTGGAAACATAATCGACATGAAGAAAAAGCTCACAAAAACCGCTGTAACTGAGAACCAGCCGAGTCTAAGCATCACAATACTGCAAAGAATTACATTGGCAATTGCGTATAACCCAAGGACTTTATGAGCTTTCAATTTTCTAAGAATTGCCGTTCCTGTGATACGACCAAGCAAGAACAATGGAAATCCAATTGTACCAAGAAGAAAAGTAGCCCCTTTTTCGTTTACAAAATAAGCTCCCTCGCGAAGTATTGACCTGCCTTCAAAAAACCAACTACTCGATAGTCCCTGCGAGATCGACGGCATTTCTTCTATTATATAGTTAATGAAAAAACTGAAAATTCCCGCTTGTGCAGCTACATATAAGAACTGCGCCAGAACCGCACCAACAAAGTGTGGATGTGACCAAATGGAACGCTTGACATTGGTCGATATCGGATCACTCAAGTGATACTCATCTTCAGTATTAAGGTCAGGAATATTCGCTAAGTAGAAAATCACAGACATCACAAGAACAATTATCGCTACAACAAGATATGGAATGTAGAGTTGACCTTGAGCTACCTCTGAGCCGCCCGCAGAATAGAAAAACACTCCTCCGATGATAGGACCAAAAATCCAACCGACGCCGTTGAACGATTGTGCAAAATTGATGCGTGCTGCTGCAAAGTTCTTAGGACCGAGCACAGTCGTATAAGGATTAGCCACCGTCTCAAGGACTGTTAATCCCATTGCGATGACACATACGCCAAGCAGGAAAGCCCAGAATGATGAAATATAAGTAGCAGGAATAAACCAGAACCCGCCTAGAGCTACTAGGAGCAATCCCGAAATGATACCGCCCTTATAACCGAGTTTGCGCGCCAGCCAGCTTGCCGGTAGTGCCATCAAAAAATATCCTAAATAGTGTGCAAATTGAACCCATGCAGACTGAGCTTTTGTTAAGTGCAAAAAATCCTGAAAGTGCTTGTCCATCACGTCAATCATCCCGTTACATACACCCCACAATAAAAATAATGTGCATACGAGTACAAATGTGAATACATAATTTTTACCGTCTTTGGCTTTAAACATTCCGGATAAATTCATAGTGACCCTCTAAAGTCTAATAGACCATGTATTCTAAAATAAATATTTCATTGAGATCTGTTTCGTCAGAGAATAAATCGGTATGGACAATGCTAAGAATGGCAGTTCTTTCGAAAAATAAGAGAGGAATTGCTATCATACCTTGTTCTGATTTTATCGTGATTTTGTTGTTAAGGTGCTTCTAAAATTTTATTTCTTCCAAATAACCATTTTCAACTTTGCACTCGATATTTTGATCAAGTTTGTAAATGCGTTCAATCAATTTCCATTTATCTTTTGCCGATGACGATACCGATGTTTTCTGATATTTCGAAACAGTTGCTTCCCATTCCGATTGACGTGGTAACATCGCAAGTTTTGTCATAGCTTTATCATGATCGAAATTTTGCGTGGTATCCATGATCATGAAAAGTGTTGTTCCATCCAAATAAATTTCCATATCGATGATTCCTACGTCCTTCATTCCTTGCGTTATTTCAGGCCATGTGTTTCCCATCGCGTGAAGCTTCTCATATTCTTTAATTAAGGTAGCATCATTTTCCAGCTGAAGAGTTTTACAGTAACGTTTAAATTTTTTCATGCTCAAAACCTAATTTTAATTTTAATAGCACCTCGCACCTCTTTTTCAGAAGCGATCATTAAGTACCCTCCACCGGATCCAGTTGTAATCAATCCGGGATAGCAATTATATTTTTCTGCTTCTTTCTTTACCCATTCTGGCACAGTAGCAGGCAGGATCATCTCCCACATTTCAAACGATTGCTTCATGGCCTTTCCAAATCCTATAACATCCGTATTGAGAATACTTTTCCAGCACAGATCACCAGATTCGCCTAATTGTTTTACCAAGTCCAAAGTCAGGTTCTTTTGTAAAAGCGGGTCATAGCCCGACGGTCTTGGCTCAAGCGGTATCAAATGCAAGACGCTGGAAAGCCATTCACAAATAATTGGATCTGTCGTCGTATCAATTCTCTGAGGCCAATAACTCCCCTCATAAAATAAGCGGTTGATACCTGGACAGAGCAATCCAAGATGATCTTGAGAACCAGAAATGTGTTTTGTTCCCGGAGGATTCTCTGCACCGAAGAGCAGTTGAGCGTTCTTTTGGGGATCACCATTCGGATATCGATTTCCCCAAAGTTCAATGGCGACTTTTCTTGAACTGGTCGCCATGCCGGAACGGTCATTGAATTCAACTGTTGGCCATAGTTGTGCAACGACAACACTGCCGGGATAAATTTCCGATACCCACGGTTGATCCATCCAACCTCCGGCAATACAAATCCTATAGGGAAATTGTAATTCCTTTTTTGTGGATGAGCTTGCACGCGCAGGCAATCCTTCTTCTGGAATTCTTTCCAAAACTCTGTATTCAACTCCAAACTTCTTACACAATGCTTCTTTTTCAGCGGTATGTCCATCGGAATTAACAATAAATATATCCGGTTTAATTCTTTCCATGTCGGGTTCAAAGTCCAGCATCCCTGAACCTGAAGCAACAAAAGCATCTTCAATAAATCGAATTGACCTCACCATGTAAATTCTTTCTTCTTGAGAAAAATGCGGCGCTTTTCTTTTCAGTAAAAGTAGATTCGCATCCGCACCGATTGCCACGTAAAGTTTTCCATATTGCGCGGCGGTTTTGAAAAATGCAATGTGACCAGCATGCATCAAATCGTAGCAACCGCTGACAAGAACTTTTTTATCTTTCATCAGAACATTATTGCCCTAAATTTCATTGAAAACAACTTTTTTAGAATCTTTCCCCTTATTCTCGATCATTTGTTCATTGATCCAATTATAAGTTTTCTTTAACCCTTCCTTCAACGGAATAGACGGTTCCCAACCGAGATATTTTTTTATTAAAGTATTATCGCTGTTTCTTCCACGCACACCTTTCGGCGCGGTTGGATCATATTTTCTTTCGAGTTTGTGCTTTGCTATTTCTTCGGCATAATCAACAAGTTGGTTGATAGAGACCATTTCTGCGCTGCCGAGATTTATCGGTTCTTTAATGTTGCTGTACATAATATCAAGAATCCCTTTTACACAATCGTCAATGTACATGAAGCTTCTTGTTTGATGGCCATCACCCCAAATAACGATATCTTTTTTGCCGTACATCTCTGCTTCAATAACTTTTCGGCAAATTGCAGCCGGAGCTTTTTCACGTCCGCCGTCGTAAGTTCCGAAAGGTCCGTAAACATTATGAAAGCGTGCAACGCGGGTTGTTAAGCCAAAGTCTTCTTTGAAATGACGGCACATTCTCTCGCTGAAAAGTTTTTCCCAACCGTAACCGTCTTCAGCAAGAGCCGGGTATGCGTCGGTTTCTTTCAGTCCGGGATTATTTACATCGGATTGCTTTTCTCCGTTGTAAACACATGCCGATGATGCGTAAAAATATCTAAGTATTCCAAGATCTCGCGCAGCCATCAGCAAATGTGTATTGATAAGAACGCTTAACATACAATCCGCTTTATGTGTTTCGATAAATCCCATACCTCCCATATCTGCCGCAAGATTGAAAACTTCTTCGTAACCGTTAAGTGCTTGGTAACAACTTTCCTTATTCTTTAAATCCAGCACAAAATTTTCTGCACCGGGAGTAATTTGATACCATCTTATAAGAGGTTTTATATCAACCGCACGAACTTGGTGACCCATTGCTTTCAATGCTTTTGTCAAATGTCCACCGATAAATCCACCTGCGCCCGCGATAACTATTCTTTTCATACTTTTATCCTCTTGACAATTTCTTGATAATCGAATTATATTAAATATACTCTTTTTCTATAGTATCCGATTGGAAATAAAATTCTACGTCTTAGGGAGTAAAGAATGGTTTTCCCTTAATACAGTATCCAGTATAATATGCTGCAATCCTCTTGGAATTGAGCCTGTCATTTCATCAACAAGAACTTCCATTGCTCTTCGTCCTAGGATTTCCGGAGAACTATCGATAATTGTAAGTGTCGGAGAGAGTAGTTCGGCAAACTCTCTGTGTCCTAGTGCTATCACACCAATATCATCAGGGATCTTCAGGCCGGCTTCTTTGATTGCACTATATGCACCGTGAGCTATTCTATCATTTGACGCGAAGATAACTTCAGGAAGCCGGTCGCTTTCCAACAACTGTCGACATCCATTGTATCCCGAAGTTTTATCAAATCCTCCGTAAATGATCCAATCTTCTTCAATTGGAATGTTGTATTTTTTTAGTGTCTCTATATACCCTGCATGTCGTTCACGTCCGATACCTATAGTTAGACTGCCTGCCAGGTGTGCAATGTTTTTATAACCACACCTGATAGCATATGCGATAAGTTTAGATGCTGCTGTTCTATCATCTATGCCGACACTACTGAATCCAATTCCCTGAATTGCGCGATCGAAGAAGACGAGGGGCACATTCCTTCTTTTCACTCTTTCATAGATAGCAATATCAGTTGTATCTTTAGAGACTGCTATCAAAAGACCATCAACCCGGTGCGCAAGTAATGTGATAATATTTCCCTTTTCGATATCGGCACTCTCACGAGAAACTGTGAGCATAACATGATACCCATGCTTTGCAGCAGCGTCCATTATCCCGTCAATCGCAAAGGAAAAAAAAGAGTTGGATACATCAGGAACAACGACACCAATAGTGTTCGTCTTGTTGCGGTGTAGATTTCGCGCGGTATAATCAGGAATATATCCCATTTCTTGAGCAATTCGTTTGACATTCTCCCGCATTTCTAAAGAAATATCTGAACTATCACTCAACGCTTTCGAAATGGTAATTCTCGTTACCCCTAATTTATCGGCAATATCTTTTTGAGTTATATGTTGCAATTTTTGTTATAAGGATTACTTACACGAGTAATATGGTTACTTACTCGTGTAAGTAACCATATTTATTTTTAAATGTCAAGTATAAAATTCTCATAATTTACTATAAATCATAACAGTATCATTGATAAATAAGGGAAATTTGCACTGGCACGCGAATTGACAAGACATAGCAGAAGATGAAATTGATGATAAACAGAAAATAAAAAAAAATTAAATCATAATCAGTTGACCTGCCCCCGAATGATGTGCCAATGATAAGCTAGTATTATTTCATTATCAAGCACTGGCAACCTGATAAGGGAAAAAAGTTTCTGGTGCTGGAGGACGATATCCTAAGGCACTATGTGGTCTGATGGTGTTATACAGTTTCCTCCATTGTTCTGTAATGACTCGTGCTTCGATTACCGTATCAAAGATTTCTCCATTAAGTAATTCATCTCTGAGTTTTCCGTTAAATGATTCAATGTATCCGTTCTCCCAGGGACTGCCGGGTTCGATGAACGCAGTCTGTACACCTAAATCTTGAAGCCATTGCCGTATGAGTTGTGCAACGAACTCGGGTCCATTATCTGATCGAATGAACTGTGGAGTTCCGCGTCTGATGAAAACATCGGCTAATGTATCGATGACATCATTGGCTGTGATCTTTCTGTCGACACGAATAGCTAAACATTCTCTCGTGTATTCATCGATGATGTTCAGTATCCGTATGGCTCTTCCATCGCTTGTTCGTTCAGCTACAAAATCATAACTCCAGACGTGGTCTTTGTGCATAGGACGAAGTCTCACACAGGAGCCATCATTAAACCAGAGCCGTCTACGTCTGGGCTGTTTTTGTGGTACTTTCAGCCCTTCCTGACGCCATATCCGTGCTACACGCTTATGATTCACTTGCCATCCTTCTGTTTTCAATAAGACCGTTATGCGTCGATACCCATAGCGTCCATACTGACAAGCAAGCTCGGTGATACGTGTTCTCAAACGTTCAGTGGCTGCATTCACGTTTGGTTCCTGTCTCTGTGTTGATCTCGGTTGTTCTAAGACCTGACACATTCTTCGTTCCGATACCTGAAGTTGCTCCTGGATATCTTCCACCGCCCGGCCTGCCTGCCGGCAGGCAGGCGCTTCTTTACCGGGCTCAGTAGTTTCCCCGTGCAGCTTCCTTCAGAATTGAATTGTCTATCGTCAGGTCGGCTATGACCTTGCGCATGCGTTGGTTTTCTTGTTCTAACTCCTTATAGCGTTTGGCTTGATCGATTTGCAGGCCACCATACTCTTTCCGCCATTTGTAATATGTCGCATCACTGATTCCCAATTGCCGTACAACCTCAAGCATTGGTTGTCCTTTTGCCATTAAGACTTCTGCTTCTCGCAGCTTTGCTACGATGGATTCTACACTGTGTCGTTTTCTGCCCATGCGTTTCTCCTTTGATCCATAATATACTTTTTACTAAGTTCATATTGGATCATTTTTTGGGGGCAGGTCAGGGGCACAAGGGTTTTAGCGCTTTCATCTCTGATTGCTAACACATGTGCTAACATAAAAAAAAGTAAATAAAAGTAAATAAAAGAATTTTGTAACTGCTCAGCGTAATTGAGGAATCGGAGATAAAGGATTACCGACAAA
>CAZYAM010000056.1:6138-17416 GCA_964645575.1 uncultured Ignavibacteriaceae bacterium | reverse complement strand
GCTTCAGGTATCATCTTTCCTTATCTTAATATATAGAATGGATTTAAATTGAGAGTATTTGATTGGAGAGCTGGCCCGCCTTCGTGAAAAACACTTCGACGGGTAAACTGAGTGATATTTTAAATAATTGGAGAGCTGGCTGAGTGGTCGAAAGCGGCGGTCTTGAAAACCGTTATAGCCTCCGGGCTATCGGGGGTTCGAATCCCTCGCTCTCCGCCAACCTACGCTGAAGCTTCGGTTGGCAGGAACAACCTACGTTCCGCAAAAAACAGCGGAACTTTTTAATCAACGACCTGTCTGCCGAAATCCCGAAGGGATGTAGGCAGAAGCGAAACGTAGTTAATCGGTTGGTAAACACAATATTGCTTTTACACGTTCTTTTGATTTAATTATTAATATACATTCAGCTCGGAGAGATGGCCGAGTGGCTGAAGGCACAGGTTTGCTAAACCTGCATAGTGGGTAACTGCTATCGAGGGTTCGAATCCCTCTCTCTCCGCAATTGTACTACGCATATATACTGCAAAGCCTGAAAGACGGAACTTATTACTACGGCTCGGCAGAAAATATCACTGATCGGCTAAATCTACATAATCACGGTAAGGTTCGGTATACCAAGGGGCATATTCCGTACAAATTGCATTACAGCGAGGAATACTCATCAAGAGCTGAAGCTGTACGGCGAGAGAAGTTTTTCAAATCGATTGCAGGTTATCGATGGTTAAGGAATAAAGGAATTATTAAATGATCGAGGGTTCTCCCTCAAAAAATCCGTATGATTTTTTGAGGGATCCCTTCGGGAGAATCCCTCTCTCTCCGCTTAACTGCGTTCCACAAAAAAAAGTGTGTAACTTCGTTAAGCAGGCTCAACTGCGTTCCGATAAAGCATCGGAACTTCGTTAAGCAGGAATAACTATTTAAAAGCCGAATTGCTACGAAGGCGGTCGTTCCGAAAAAAAAGCGGAATTTCGTCAAGCGGACTTAACATACACAATAACCTTTTTTGTTTAAGTAACTAAGCGCCAATATTTCAACGATATAACAATCATTACTATGCCTCAATGGTTTGTGTACGTATTAAAAAGCATATATAAGGATTATATTTATGTTGGTTTCACTAACAATCTCGAAAAAAGGCCTCAAGAGCATAATGATGGATTAGTGCAGTCAACCAAGTCCTATAGACCACTTGAAGTAATTGCATATATTGCAGTAGCAACGGAAGCGAGAGCAATAAAACTTGAGAAATATTTTAAGACTGGTTCAGGTAAAGCGATTCTAAAGAAAAGGATTTTAGATGTTTAATCCATAGCAGACGAAGTCCCGTTTTGTGGGACGCAGTCAGTCCTTTCTCTCCGCCAACCTACGCTGAAGCTTTTTTAATCAACGAAGCTCCGCAGGAGCGTAGTTGATCGGTTGGCAGGCACAATCCGCGTTCCGCAAAAAACAGAGGAACTTTTTAACCAACGAAGCTCCGCAGGAGCGTAGTTGGTCGTTGAGCAGACTTCGCATGATAGGCACAACAGTGATGTTGCAACAAATGAATTCTAAAAGAATGTCAGATGACTAATTCCTGACTGATGAAATTAAGTTTTATGTAGCCGGTCCTTTTCTATAATTATTTTTTATCCGGCTCTTTTAAAAATCCAACAGCTTTTTCAAGATCGGCATTCATTGATATATTCAAAATCAAACCGTTAGTTGTTTTTGGTACGTCGATGACACGAATAATATCCGATAACTTCGAATATTGTGGAAGTATCTCTGATAGATAATTTTTTGATTTTAATAAGAACTCTTCATTGAAAATAACATTCTTTTCATCAGGATAGACTGGTAAATATCGAATTGAGGATTCTATCATGTCCTGAAAGAAATGAGTTCCAAAAGAAAGCTCAGGAACATAATCTCCTTTCTTGTTTGCAATCTCAATTAACATTGCTGTATTGTTGATATCAGAATAAGTAACACTCACTCCCAGTTTAATATCACCTCTGCTTCCCCAACGCCCCGGTCCTATTAAGATGAATTGTCGTTTCGTCAGGGTATTATTAAGCTTGCCGACAGCTTGACCGACACTTTGATATTCTGAAAGAGTGGCCAGTTGGTTATATAGTTTTGGAACGACATAGACTATATATGAAATATCCGGAACACAGCCGTTTGAAATATATCGATTGGTAGAAAATATTATTCTTTCATTGGGGATATTAGCCGGAATAGGAGACGGCAGGACATCTTTTGAATGACTTTGGGGACGGCATTGCAGCAGATATAAATTTTGCCCGTCATGCGCAAATTCTATATCTATAGGAGTCCCCATCGCTTCTTTTAAAATTTGAAGAATCATTTTAATTTGTCTGATGAATGCAGTTTGTTTGATGAGACCTTCAAATGTAACAACCAGATTATCTTTATGAAAGTTTATGTTAAATGCACTGGCGGGAGTATGGATGTGATTTTCTTGATATATAGATATTAAAGAGTGGATGCATGGAATTTTATCTCCGAATTCTTTCAACAATTCCGATAATTCTATAGTCTCAAACCTGTTATTGGTTAAGTTTATAACATCAATCTTTTTAGGCGAATAATGCAGGATTTCATCCGGAGTAATATTCACTCGAATATCCGGATTCCCCGGTGCTATCAAAACTGGATAATCGTTCGAAACACGGTCGACAGCCCGTGTGCCCAAACCCGGCACTAAACGAAGTAAACCATCTTCGCGTTTGATCCTGGATGACCAGCGAAATTCATTGCTGCTGAATGCAACACCGGCGAACGTCGGTAGAAAATAATTCCCGATTTTTGTTCCGACTACCTGTTGGATCATAATTCCCATCTCTTCATGGAAAT
Source organism: uncultured Ignavibacteriaceae bacterium (assembly GCA_964645575.1). Classification (GTDB taxonomy): domain Bacteria; phylum Bacteroidota; class Ignavibacteria; order UBA10030; family UBA10030; genus Fen-1298. The sequence goes on along the minus strand of CAZYAM010000056.1, from coordinate 14,557 downwards.
CCAGTAACCCTCTTTCAGCACGATATGCGATTGCGTCGGGTGAGAAAGTAGAAGCATATACTTCTGCGATGGCATCCATCAAGGCTTCCAGACGATCTTCTTTACTTCCTTGATTTGCGAGGAAAAGGCTTTTATACTTGCCTGAAAAAGCAGCACCTAAACGATCCTCTAAAAGACTCGAACTTCGGACAATTATGGGATGATTGCCGAAATCTTCTATAACACTTGACAATCCTTTTACAATTTCCGGAGCGAAGTGAGAATTCTTAAAAATCTGTACAATATTCAGGTATTCGACAGATATTTCCTCCATCTCTTTATACTTCTGATCGCTCATTTCTTCAAAATTATTATCATGTAAAAAGTTAACCAAGCTATCGGAAGTGATATACCAGGTTTTCGGGATTTTCAGATTTTTAAACGATTCGGAAAATTCTTTTGATTTGGCTAATATTTGAGTTGCCAGAATTAAACCGGCAGTTTTGCCTCCAAGCCTGCCCCGGCTGTGCACAGGGAAAATTATCCGGTTAACAAGCTGGTAATAATCTTGAATGCTAATATAGTCCTTGGCGATCTTTATGAATTCTAATTGATCTGAAAGGAAACGTCGTATGAGAGAAACCCGTAATCCGTTTTCAATAGAAGGAGATAATTCTATACCTTCTGTTTCCATATACTTGTATCTTGTAATTGCATTTATGATTTCATTAAGTGATGAATTTGGATTATCAATAGTTTGAATAAAAAATCTCAATTTATCCTGCTGAATCCATCTCTGTATAAAAGATAGGATCTTTTTCCCGTCAATATTCTTGGCTGCAATTTTAAATACTTCTTCGCTAAGATTTAAGATATCGTTGTCCGTTTGTTTATGAGACGGACGATTGATTTCCATAATATATTTCGGATCATTCATCTCTTTCCTAACAACAGTATGCTGCAGCAGATGGTTTGCTTCTTCGATACCTTGCCAGCAAAGATAATGCAGCATTTTTTGCGAAATATAGAAATATGCATGTCTGTCTGTTCGCTGCAGCATGTTAATAATTACCTGCCATTCCGAATTGCCTTTTTTTGAAACGTCTTCCTTTACTTCTTCCCACTCTTCATATATCTGCTTCATTGTTTTGTGGATTATGGTATAACTAATCCGGTCTGCAATGGTATTGATTAATTTAATTTCCTCCTTGATAAAGTATCCTTCTTTGGCGGTAGGCGCTTCTTTAACATAATAGACCAATATTTTGCCGACGGATTTACCCTGTACTTTGATATCTGCACTTAACACCCATGGTGTCTCCTTGAATTCTTCAAATTGGTACACCTTATCGTTGTAAACTATTTTTGATTTGCAAATATCGGGGAATTGCCATCCTTTAGGGATGGTTTTGGTAACGTTAATAAAAAGATGCTCCAATGTTGCAGTACTGTCTAAAAAAAGCTCTTCTATCTGGTAGAGACAAGTCAATTCTTTTGTCCGCTCCTGGAGATCCTTTACTAAACTGGATATATGTTTATTTTTTTGTTTCACTTTAATATTACTCCCAGTTTATTTCTTGCATCAATTTTAATTTTTAAACAAGATTTCAATCTCACTTGCTTAACAAATTGGGTTTCAGTGATTATATTTTGCTGATCAAGCCAATTCCAATCGATTTCATAGTTGTCATTATGATTCAATGAAAAATAGCCTATACCCAAATTGGATAAATTGTGAAAGAAATGATATCCCTGGCTTAATTCTATATTAATACCGGGCATTGTTGATTCCACAATGACTTTTGCGCCTGAAATTTGTCCCCAGACAACCGGAACTCCCAGCCACGGATCCGATGTGCCCCATCTTCCAAAACCGATTAAAAGATAAGGGCATTCTTTTTCAGTCAGAGATAAATTGATTATTTCTATCTGTTCGGCTATTTGTTTTGAATATTTTAAATCAAATGCTTCCGGCCTAATGTACACGATATCCTGAATGTTCTCTATCACCCCGCATCCTAGTACACGTTCAGAAGCCAGCAGCACATCTTTGCCCGACAAATCATCTTTATTAATCTCTATGGAATTTTGATTCAATACGATAGGCCTCACCTGCAAAAGGCTGAAGTCTGCATGTAAATCAGGAGAGTTGTTAAAACCAATTGCGAATTCAATTTCTACTTTTTCGCCGGAAGAATCCTCGCAGCGTTTTACTATTGACCTCAGCGCGTCATTTATAGGGACAATATTGGTCTTGCGCAGCGGAGCAAATGTGATGATTCTGGGCCCGGGTATTCCTGTCCCGATATTTATTCTGTCGTTTTCAGTATCATATGTCGAGGAAATCAGGGATAGAGTATTATCATATTCAGCGTGATTCAGGTTGCACTTAATTAAATATTCGGTTTCTTTAATTGGATCATATGCCGGCGGTTTACCCATATTAACTGCCCAAAACTCTGTCTGAGTTTGATATAATAAATCTTGAGTGGTATTATAGGGCGGGTCTGTATCAGGAAAAGCAGGTGAATAGGACCAGGTCAGCCCCCCATCAACGATAGTTTTACCTAAGCCTAGAGCCAGATTGACTACTCCATCTTCAAATTTTGCATCGCCGAAGGGAAAAAAATTATATGAACGTGCGACTCCGGATATGTTAGGGTAATATCTGTCCCCATATCGTTTTCCGGCAATTTCCTGAATAATTACAGCCATCTTCTCGTCTATTATTTTATGATTCACGGATAACATATAAGATTTTGCTTTTTTAAAAAAAGTCGAAGCATAGACAAATTTAATGGCTTCTACTAATCTATTGAAACGGCTGTCCGTATCCGGTTGATTATTCGGGATCATTTTTGTTTCGTATACACCTGCAAAAGGTGAATGTGCCGTATCTTCCAAAATGCTTGATGATCTGATTGCTAATGGATTACGGATCTTGGATATGAATGCTCTCAAATCGCCGATCAATTCCGGCGGTAATTCGGCTTTTTGAAAACGATGGGCAATACGCTCATCGCTTTCATCAGAAAAAGCAATTTCAGATAGATTATTGTTTTTTAAGAATAAATCGAAAAAATGAGTTGTGATTACCGTTAAATTGGGCACATGAACGGTCACCTGCGGGAATGGATTATCTAAATATTGTGGAATTATTTTTTCTTGAATAAAAGCAAGCCCTTGTGCTTTGCCGCCTATTTCGCCGCCACCTATATATGTAAAGGTCTCAGAACCGCCGAACGTATCACGACTAAAACGAAATACGTTTTTTCCAGCGGCGAGACCTTTTCCTTTGCTCATTAATTATGCTTTCAAATATGATTATTGAAACATAATTGATAAATTTATACCCATCCTCTATTTCTCGTTGCTTTGGCAACCCGGTCAATGGCAATAACATATGCAGCATCCCGCATGTATATGTTTTTCTTATTTGCCAATTCACTGACTGCAATAAATGCAGAAGTCATTTTAGCGTCAAGTTTACTGAGAGTTTCCTCTTTTTCCCAGAAGTAGTTCATATTGCATTGTACCTGTTCAAAGTAACTGCATGTAACGCCGCCTGCATTTGCTAAAAAATCCGGAATAAGAAATATACCTCGCTCCTTGATCGTTTCATCAGCCTCGATAGTTGTAGGCCCGTTTGCTCCTTCAGCAATAAGTTTTACTCGTTTGTTCATCTTTTTGATGTTGTCGGCATTAACCTGATTTTCTAATGCTGCCGGAATGAGAATATCGACGTCCTGCTCAATCCAGGCAGATCCGGGAAGTATTTCGTACCCCAGATCTTTCGCTTTATCTTTATCAATACTTCCAAAATTATCGGTGATGGATAAAAGTTCCTGAAGATTTATTCCTTGTTTTTTCCTGTAGGTATATGAAGTCTGCTCTTTCTGGTTCCAGCAGCATACGGCAATAACTTTCCCGCCGATTTGCTGATAGAGTTCGATGGCGTACCTAGCGACGTTCCCAAATCCCTGAACACTTGCAATTGTATCTTCGGGCCTGATTCCCTTTTCTTTTAAAGCTTCCCGTAGAGTAAAAACTAATCCGTAACCTGTTGCTTCAGTCCTTCCAAGAGACCCGCCCATACCGACGGGTTTGCCTGTAATAAAACCTGGATATTTTGCGCCGTGTATTGTCTCGTATTCATCAAGCATCCACAACATGTGCTGAGCATTTGTCATAACATCCGGTGCCGGTACGTCTTCAAGAGGTCCTACATTTTTCGATAGCTGCCGAACCCATCCCCGGCAAAGCAATTCCTGTTCCCGGGAACTCAAATTATGCGGATCGCAAATAACGCCGCCTTTGGAACCTCCTAATGGTATATCAACAACTGAACATTTCCATGTCATCCACATTGATAGTGCCCGTACTGTATCTATTGTTTCTTGCGGGTGAAATCGAATGCCTCCTTTGCCCGGCCCCCTTGCGTCATTGTGAATAACTCTGAATCCCTTAAATACTTCAACTTTTCCATTATCCATATGAACAGGAATAAGAAAGTGATGTTCTCTTAAAGTATTCCGTAGAAAAGTCTTCATGCCGTCATCCAGATTCAGCATTTCAGCGACTTTATCAAATTGAGCTTGAGCAGTTTTAAAGGGATTGTATTCAGTACTCATTTCTTTATATCTCCTTTTAGTATAAAAGTTGTTTTTTTATATTGACTCAAAAAAAATGAATTCTAATGCGGTTGAGATATGAGGCCATTAAATGGTCTCCCGTATTATATTAGGGAATATAAATATAAGGAGCAAAGGAGAAAGTAATGATAACCGGAAAAATATACAGCTTAAGAAAATGTCAATAACTGACATGAAACTGAGGGAGTGTCGAAAAAAACCGGGAGATTATATTTGATGCTCCATGGTTCTTTAGTAGAATTGCTTTTACGCGTTCTTTTTGCTTAATTAATACATTAGTCCAATTTGGAAAGAATCCTATTGGAAATTTCTCTTTGTGACTGGCTAAATCCCGACGGTTTAAAATGAGGAATTTAACAGGCAATAAATCCTGAAAGATGTACAGGCGCCTCATGTCTTTGGGACGCTTTTTTTATTAAAAATAGCGAATATTTATGGGAAAACAGGTTCGCGTTCGATTTGCTCCCAGTCCGACAGGATACCTGCATGTAGGCAGTCTGCGTACAGCACTCTATAACTACCTTTTTGCTAAACATCACGGCGGCAAATTCGTACTTCGCATCGAGGATACAGATCAAACGCGCAAAGTTGAAGGTGCTGTTGAAAATCTGATTGAAACATTAAAATGGGCGGGTGTGATATATGATGAAGGTCCGGATCGCGACGGCAGTTTCGGTCCATACATCCAGTCTCAACGGTTAGAATTGTATCATAAATACGCGAAGCAAATAATCAGCTCTGGTAAGGCGTATTACTGTTTCTGTTCATCTGAAAGACTGGATGAGGTCAGAAAGAAACAAGTTGCGCTGAAGCAGTCGCCTTCCTATGATCGTCATTGCAGGAACTTATCGCTCGCAGAAGCTGAACAGCGTATTGCGGCAGGCGAGCGTTATGTTATACGCATTAAAGTGCCTCTGGATGGAGAGATGACGTTTGAAGATGTCATAAGGGGAAAAGTGACTATAGCGCATAAAATAATTGATGACCAGGTGCTTATTAAATCGGATGGTTTTCCTACCTATCATCTTGCAGTGGTTGTAGATGATCACCTTATGGGCATTACACATATTATACGCGGTGAAGAGTGGTTGTCAAGTGTTCCGAAGCATATTCTGCTTTGTCAATATTTTGGCTGGGAAGTGCCTGTGTATGTTCATCTTCCGTTGTTGCTTAATCCGGATAAATCCAAGTTAAGCAAGCGTCAGGGTGATGTGGCTGTCGAAGATTATCGTGCAAAAGGATATTTGAAGGAAGCGATTGTGAATTTTATCGCATTTCTTGGCTGGAATCCCGGTGATGAGCGGGAAGTTTTTTTTATGGATCAATTGATCCGGGAATTTTCTCTGGAACGTGTCAGCAAATCCGGCGCAGTGTTCAATGTAGAAAAATTAAACTGGCTCAATCAGCAGCATATCAAAATTAAATCTAACGAAGAACTCGCGCAGCTTATAAAGCCGCATCTTCAAAAAAAAGGGTGGGCCGGTATTGAAGAGCAGTATCTTCTTAAGGTTATAGGATTGATGAAGGAACGCTTGATTTTTCCTCAGGACTTAGCAGATAACAGCGGATATTTTTTCCAAGATCCGGAATCGTTTGATGAAGCTGGTTTTAAAAAGAACTGGGAGCAGGAATCATGCGAACGGCTGAAACTTTTTGCCGACCGTCTTAAAATGCTGCAAGAGTATTCACATGCATCCATCGAAGCCGCTTTAAGGAAATTATCCGAAGAGCTTATTATAAAACCTAGCAAAATAATTCATCCGGTACGGTTGGCGCTTTCGGGAAGGACGATCGGTCCCGGTCTTTTCGAGATGATGGAATTGCTTGGAAAAGAAACTGTCATTCGAAGATTGCTTTACGCAGTAAAAAAGTTTCGGACGAAGTAAATTGCCTTTCGAGTATTGGTTCTCTATATTCTTTTATCTTGAAAAATATGATTTATGCCGGTTAAAAAGAAAAATAGTATTGGCATCATTCGTCTTCACAACGCTGTTTTTTATGCATATCATGGAGTTTTGACGGATGAACAGAATCTTGGCGGCAAGTTCGAGGTGGATGTCGATTTACATTGTGATCTTGCGCGGGGAGCGAAGAGTGATAACCTCAAGGATACAGTCAATTACGAACGGGTATATGATTGTATCCGCACATTGGTACTGGATAAGAATCACTTTCTCCTTGAGTCGCTTGCAAGTTCTATCGGAAAGGGAATATTGAAGAATTTTTCTAAAGTGAATTCAGTGACAATACGGGTCCGCAAACCTGGTGCTCCTGTGAAAGGCGTGATCGACTACGTAGAAGTGGAACTCATAGAGACACGAAAGTAGGCGGCAAAGATGGCTCGTGTATTTATCGGATTAGGATCGAATATCGGCAACCGCGCGGATTATTTGCAAAAAGCACTGGCCGAGATAGCAAATTCAGAACAGATAGTTTTGAAGAAGTATTCATCTGTGTACGAAACGGAGCCGATCGGAAATAAAGAACAACCGCAATTTCTCAATATGGCAGCCGAGCTGGAATCAACATTATCTCCGCTAGATTTGTTGCAGAGACTGAAAGAGATAGAGATTACTCTCGGCAGAAGGCACAGTGAACATTGGGGTCCTAGAGAGATAGATATTGACATACTCTACTATGGCGATGAAGTGTCCAATGATAAAAGATTGCAGTTGCCTCATCCTCAAACAGCTAATCGGAGATTTGTTCTTGTACCGATGAAGGAAATTGCAGAAGAATTTACCGATCCTTTACAGCGATTGAGTATAAATGAACTTCTTCGGCATTGCCCGGATACAGGTGCCGTACGTAAAGTCACGCTTCCTATGGATCTGCAGATAAAGGTATAAGCAGTGCAGCTCTCTTCCGAAATTCATTACATCGCTATTGAAGGTGTTATCGGCGCAGGTAAAACCTCGCTTGCAAGTATGTTGTCTGAACGTTTAAGTGCACGATTTGTGCAGGAAAAATTTGAAGAGAACCCGTTCTTATCGAGGTTTTATGAAGATCCGGAACACTATGCTTTTCAAACGCAAATATTTTTTCTGCTTAACCGCTACAGGCAGCAGCAGGAATTATTTCAAGCGGATCTTTTTCACTCTCATGTCGTTTCCGATTATATCTTTGAAAAAGACAAGATTTTTGCATACCTCACATTGCGTGATGACGAGTTGAAGCTGTATGAGAATTTGTTGGCAACAATCGAAAGGACCATTCCACCGCCCGATCTTGTGATATATCTCCAGTCAAGTGTCGACCGTCTGATGGAAAACATCAGGAAACGAGGACGGGAAATGGAAAAGAATATGTCGGTTGAGTATATCAAGGAGCTTAACGAAGCATATAACTATTTTTTCTTTCGATATAAATCGGCGCCGCTATTGATCGTAAAAGCAACAGATATCGATTTTGTCAACAATCCGGATCATTTTGAAGATCTTTTAACCCAGATCCTTCGGCCGAATAAAGCACCGGTGGAGTATTACAATCCGATAGTGCAAAAGTAATATGATTAAATTTTTATTGTTCCTGCTCATTGTAGCAGTGTTTGTGATTTATTTTGTGCTGATCATAGCTAGGGGAATAATGAGGGCTTTGCACAGATCATCACGCCCATCTTCAGGATATGCCCGGCAGGAAACACCGCCAAAACCGAAAGAAGATTATAAAGATGTCCAGGATGCGAAGTTTATAGAACTTTCGGATGAAAAGAAGGAAGAAGACAAATCTTCTTAGATGTGACTACCTATACGTGGATAGTTAAAATAACCCTAAAACCTGGATGCCCT
>CAZYAM010000056.1:0-6038 GCA_964645575.1 uncultured Ignavibacteriaceae bacterium | reverse complement strand
CTAAAATCGTGCGGGCATGACAGTCTATTTTATCTTTCATGCTTAACTGCAAAATCGATAGAAGTATAAGAATCGGTAGTCGCAGGCTTTAGCCTGCGCAATTATGCGAACTTCTGCGAATCAAAGCACTTTCAAGAAAACAGCGGGTAAAGAAGGTCGCAGCTGTCTTTGATTTTATCCGGCTATCATATTTATTTGCTGCTCGGAAAAGAGAAATGCATTTGAACAGCTACCCATTTTCCATCACGCTTTTCGAGTACTCCGGTCCAGCGGGTATTGAGCCAGCTTGCCGGTTTTCCTTTCCATTCATTGATGTCGTCGAGCATGCAGAAGAACCATGCCGTATTTCCCAATTCCGATAGTGTGATCTTCAAATCGCGAATCTCGAAACGGATGGCTTTAAAATCCGGACTCATCCAGATGCGCTCGTTCTTTTTAAATTGCTCGAATCCTTTAATTACACTTCCGTCCGGATCGATCTCACAATAAGAGGAATCATTCGCTATTACTCTATACAATAAAGCAAGGTCTTTATTCTTTGCCCAGCCAATACATGCCCGGATAGTATGCTCAATGATATCTATTTCATTAGATCTGGAATCCGTTTGCGCTTGTGAGTAACCGATTTCAATTCCGATTAATCCGATGAGAACAATAAATATTATGCAGTTCCGGACTTTTATTGCCTTGTGAATATTCATAATACACCCTCTTTCGTATGGAAATTTATTTTGCGTTGTTTATCGGGTATGCACTGAATATAGCAGAAATACTCATCATCATTTTTTCTTTAGTTTCACAAATCGCGAGTTGTCTATTGGAATATTAACCTGAATATCTTCGATAGTGTAAATAGACTGCAGTGGGTAATAGTCATACATTTCTTGCCATTTTGTTGGAAACAGCAAACCATATATCTTTTTATAAGAGAAAAAAGTTGTCTTTATGACGCGATATGTCTCACCACGAATGTAATCACGGCGTAATTCATGAAAAGATTTGGCATCTAAATATATTAAGTAATATCGACCACTTATAAATTGAATTTTGAGGACTATCATGTCTTTTTGATTGCAAGTATCAATTATAGTAACCGGCAATTTCTTTAACCAGGCATAATAAAGCGGGCCTAAGGGAGAAGCCAAAGAATTACATTCAATATTATCAGGAATATTTCTGCTGTAACCAGCTGCTTGGTCATCAGGATCAAAATCAAAATTGCCATTTGATGCATCTATTATTGTATCTTTTAATGCAATAACCGGATGCGAACGACAATCAATATATGTCATTGTATCTAATATTTCTTCCATTCTATACGAATGCGGCAGCATTCCTTCAAAAATAAATATTCCGTGTCTTCCGGCCGACGGTTTCATATCGGTTATGGTGTTATGCAGTTGAAGTGTACCCTTAATTTGAAAAGTACTTAATTTATTCAATTGCTTTTCTCCACCTAAAGCAGATATGTATTTTTGTAAAACAATATTGACATTCTGCAAAGGTTTTGCAGAAAAGGCAGAAGAATAAAAAAATAATAGAATATATAGTATTTTCTTTGTCATTTATTTTTGGGTAACATAGTTATTGATTAAATAGCATTTTTATTAAGTATTTAATAAAAATCTTTTTTGAAATATGATCCGCTATTCTCGTTACTAATTCAGCAATTTAGGTTGATTCCTCAATAACTTGCACCTAACGAACCTCACCGGCGGTATTGACAAGAACGACATTAGACAGTATGGCAGTATCCAACTTGTCCGGCAGATGCGAGCAGAAGCCGATGCCGGCATAGAACGGCTCATCTATATGCAATTGAATTGGAACGCCAAATTGATGCATCGGTTCACCGTTCATGCTGACGAAAAGTGCAAAATAATCGCCGCGTTTTTCAATGCCAATGCGCTTGGCGTGAGCGATAACAAGATCGTCCGGTGATTTGCCGCCGGGAAGACCGCCGCGGCTGCCGATGCGATACTCCATATCCTTAATGCGAAGGCCTTTCTCTGGACGCCATGCAAGATGAATCATACCGTCACCGTGCAGGGCGACGAGAGCTTCTTTTGAATCGTCGTCGAGACTCTGGCGGATTACGAGAAGGGCCTTGCGGTCATAGAAACCCAGCGAATCCGGATAGCTGATGCCGGCTGCAAGTGAGACATCTCCCGACAGTCTTTTCCAGAGATAACGGAATTCATCGCGCACATACCACACGTTATAACCGGCGGAGACGATGATGTACTGATTCGTGGTGGAATCATAGCTCGAGCTGCCCGGCACAACTGCACTTCCAATATCTGACTGGCCTTCGAATATACCGATTAGCTTATTGATTGTCCTGTCGGGCCTGTGAAAATCTGACGGCGGTGATACCTGTGCGCGTGCAGCGGATCCCGGTTGCGCCCAATCGGGAACTTCAGGCGTCTGAGCGGCAGTGAAATTATATAAAAGGAAAAGAATTGCGAAGGCATGGAAAATGTGTCTCATAATGGTATTCCTTTACATATCCTTTTATTTAAGAAAGTATTTGGATTGGAATCGCTACGGTGAAATATTGTGTCACTAATAGCTATAAAGTGAAACAACTACAAATAAAGTACATCAGATAACGGTTAAACGCAACCTTGTTGGGAGATAACAATTACAATCAGAATTTGTGGGTGTTAAATATATCCAACGCTTACAGGTTTATTCAAAATATTGGTTTTTTGCAAACCATAACCGTATCAATCACGGCGTCCTCAAATTCATCATTTCATTTGAACAATTCTGATTAGTTCGCTATATTCTTCAAGCATTGCTTCTCACAAAATGAATGGAAAAAATGGCGCGTATCTATATTAACCAATTGGAACAGCATGTTGGCGAAGAAGTTCAACTGCATGGATGGCTGTATAATAAACGATCGAGCGGAAAAGTTAAATTTTTACTCTTGCGTGACGGGACCGGAATAATTCAATCTGTTATGGTAAAAGGCGGAGTGCCGGATGCTGTTTTTGAAAAATTCGACACACTCACACAGGAATCTTCTCTCTCGATCAAAGGAAAAATAAAAAAAGAACCGCGCGCACCGGGCGGTTATGAAATGGAGCTTTCCGATATACCCTGCGTGTATCAAATAGCGCATGAGTATCCGATTACTCCCAAGGAGCACGGTATTGAATTTCTTGCCGATAGAAGGCACCTCTGGCTGCGCTCTTCACGGCAGCATGCTATTATGCGTATAAGGCACAGGATTGTTAAAGCTATCCGCGATTTCTTTGATGAACGCGGATTTGTACTTGTCGATTCACCGATTTTAACCCCGGCAGCATGTGAAGGTACATCGACTTTATTCGAAACAGATTATTTCGACCTCGGAAAAGCATACCTGACCCAATCCGGACAGCTTTATGCTGAAGCAGGTGCCATGGCACTCGGTAAAGTTTATTGCTTCGGACCCACATTTCGTGCGGAAAAATCTAAAACACGCCGTCATTTAACGGAGTTCTGGATGGTTGAGCCGGAAGTCGCATTTAGCGATTTGAACGACAATATGGATCTGGCGGAAGATTTTCTGGAATATATTGTTCAAAGTGCTTTGAAGGATTGCACTGCAGAATTAAAGGTGCTTGAACGGGATATTAAAAAACTGCAAAATGTAAAGAAACCATTGCCGCGTATCACGTATGATGAGGCAGTCAGGATTCTTCATGATAAAGGACTGCCGTTTGAGTGGGGAAACGATCTGGGTGGAACGGATGAGACCGTAGTTTCCGAACAGTTTGATCGTCCGGTAATGGTGCATCGTTATCCGTCAGAAGTGAAGGCGTTTTATATGAAACGAGATCCGGAGAATCCGAAGCTTGCACTCGCTGTCGACGTACTGGCTCCGGAAGGGTATGGAGAAATCATAGGCGGCAGTCAGCGCGAAGACGATCTGGATGTTTTGCTGGAACGAATCAAGGAACATAAACTTCCGCAGGAAGCATTTGAATGGTACCTTGATTTGCGCCGTTTCGGAAGTGTGCCTCATGCAGGATTTGGCCTGGGGATTGAACGAACGGTCGGCTGGATTTGCGGTACAGAGCATGTGCGTGAAACAATTCCATTCCCGCGTATGATCTATCGAAATACTCCGTAAAAGCAATAACCGCAAAGACCGCTGAGAATACGCAAAGGTTTATGAATGAGTTATCAAAAAATTAGAAGAATATTTCTGCGCTTGTTGCATCTTCTTTGTATTTAATTCTTTCTACTATGTTAAAAGTTACGAATCTGAGAAAAGAGTACGATACTGTTGTTGCAGTTGACGGCGTGTCGCTGGAAGTGAAACGCGGTGAATTATTCGGTTTACTTGGGCCCAATGGCGCCGGTAAAACGACTGCAATAAGAACGATTCTGAATATTATCAAACCGGACGGGGGTGAGATCCTTTTTAACGGGAAACCGTTTACAAATAAAACATTGAACAGCATCGGGTATCTTCCGGAAGAACGAGGATTGTATCGCAAAAGCAAAATCATCAACACGATCCTTTACTTTGCAGCTTTAAAAGGTTTGCCTTCAAAGCAAGCTAAGCATTTGGCAATTTATTGGCTGGAAAGATTTGGATTGAAAGATGAATATCATCGGAAAATTGAAGAACTCTCAAAAGGAAATCAACAGAAAATTCAGCTCATTATCTCTATTTTGCACAGTCCTCTATTGCTAATTCTTGATGAACCGTTCACAGGCCTCGATCCGGTAAACCAGATTCTTTTAAAAGATATTTTATTGGAGCTGCGTCAGAAAGGCACAGCAATAATTTTTTCTACTCATCAAATGGAACAAGTAGAAAAGATGTGCGATAGCATCTGCCTTATTAACAAAGGGAAGCCCGTTTTAAGCGGGGAGTTGCACGAGATTAAAAAACGCTATGGCACTAACTCTATTCATCTCGAATATGAAGGAGATGGTGAATTTCTAAAAGGATTTGATTTCATACGCCGTGCCGACGTGTATCAGAACTATGCAGAACTAGAATTAACGGACATCTCGAAAAGCACAGAATTACTAGCGGATCTCAATGGTAAATTATTGCTGCGTAAGTTTGAAATTGTCGAACCGTCGCTGAATTCAATTTTCATAAACGTTGTCAGCGGTTCAGAGAAGAGCGGACGAGCATTATAGAAGAAGACTCTATCTTTTAAGAAACAGGAAAGTTCGATAAGCTAAGGTTTGTTTGAAAAAAAAATAATAGTAATAGAAATAGTAACGAAACAATCAAATAAGATCCGGCCATGAAATCAAAAGTTATAAAAGTTGCTGTGTGGGAATTCATGGAAAAGGTGAAATCGAAAGCATTTATTCTTTCTCTCATCTTGATGCCTGTCATTATCGGGGCGTTGGCGATATTGCCGGCACTTTTTGCTGCTAAAGCGGAAGATGAATCAGTTCGAATTGGAATCATCGATGGGACGCAAAAGTTAGTACAGCCATTAGGCGAGAAACTTGACCGCAAATATCGCCTGAACAATGATCAACCTATTTATATCCTGCGCAATATTTCTTTAAGGGGATCATTAGAAGAAGATCGCGCAGAAGGCGCTAGGTTAGTAGCGTCGGATGCAATCGAGGGATATTTTTCTATTCCGGCAGCGGTGTTCGACAGCGGCAGAGTGGAATACCGGACAAGGAATGTCGGTAATTTTAAAGTACAAGAACGTTTTTCCAGGGCTATTGAAGAAGTGATTACGGAAATGAGGTTATCTTCGCATGGTCTCGATACAGCACTTATTAGAAAGCTCACTGCCAGAATTGATATTAGACCGATTAAAATTTCTGAAGAAGGAGAGGAATCGGAAACAAGCTTTGCTGAAACTTTTGCCAGATCATATATTGGACTGTTGATGCTGATATTTATGGTTTTAACATCGGGACAATTATTGGTACGGAGCATGCTGGAAGAAAAATCGAACCGCGTTATAGAAATGCTGCTATCATCCTGCACACCGCGCGATATAATGATGGGCAAGATTCTTGGCCTCAGCGGATTAGGGATACTTCAAATGCTT
>CAZYAM010000055.1:0-17687 GCA_964645575.1 uncultured Ignavibacteriaceae bacterium | reverse complement strand
ATTTCCATTAAATATCGTGTTCTTTATTATGAAAAAACTTTTTGTACAACCACACTAAGGTGGGGTCATTCTATTCCTTTTGACCTCACCCTATCCCTCTCCTATAAGGAGAGGGAATCATTTTCCATAATATAAAAATAAGCTGAGTAGTTACGATTTTTCATTCATTGACTTTCTCGGCGTTTTCTGATAATTTGGACACGAATAATGAAATGGTTACTTGTCATACTGCTTGTATCGACTGTTCTTGAAGCGCAGGTGAAAACTCAACCTGCGACAGGTCAAGCAGATAATCCGCCGGATATTTCTTCGGCTGATTCATCCGCCAAACATTCTACGATTGCAGAGATTTTTAAGAAAGTGGAATTTGGACTACGAACTAATTCGATAGATGACTTTAAAGATGAACTTGGCGAAATAGTTTCGATGACTATCGGCACCGGTGAACATGGATACTATTCAACTAATCAAGCGGTATCGGTGCTTGTTAATTACTTTTCAGAAAGGCGGCTCAGTTCATTTAGATTTTCCAGAATTTACGAAAAAGGCGATATGCCGTATGCGACCGGGCGTTTTACATGTATACAAAAGGGGATTCAGAAATCTGCACAGGTATATGTGTCATTGACACGGCAGGACTCGTTATGGGTCATCAGTCAATTCAATATTTATTGAAGATGATGACGAAATGAAAAATCCGGTGTTACGAAATATTCGCCCCGTGTTATGGGGCTTTTTTATTTGTCTTGCATTGGCCGGTATATTGTATGCTATTAGGATTTTTATTCCCTCATATGTAGCCAATCGATGGGATGCTGAGCGTAGCATTCGTAACTCACAAAATGAACAAATAATCCGGAGTACTTTTCAAAACCGTATCGAACAGCTGACTCAAATTCTTGAGAATGCTATTGCGGACACATCTCTTACCGCAAGTATAAACGTGAATGATGTACATGCCACTGTTAAAATGTTCCATAAATTGAGTTCTTTTCGGCTTCATGATGATCAAACACTCGATCTTATAGACTCGCAGGGAAATTCTTTCGCATGGAAGGGACCGAGTATAACAAATCGATATGCCGATATTCTTATGAAGAATCCATCCGGGCAGTTTGTTCGTGTTTCAAAAAACGGATTGCGCACGTATCTAACGGTCGGTAAATGTCTTATTCATGGTAAATATTATCTGCTGGCAAGTGAGCCGCTTGAGTTAAATTCTCCGATCTCAAACAGGTTTGTTCAAAGAGCAAGTTTTAGCGAAGATCTTTCACAGAAATTGAAAGTAAAAGTCGCACTCCGAATTCCGCATACCATACAATTTTCTCAGAGAGAGATTGTCATTCCCATTCTTGATAGGGAAGGGAATGTAATCGTTGAATTCACTATGGAAGAAAATACTATCGAAAGTGAAACTGCTTACTTTATCGAAGTGTTTTCGATGATGGCCGGTATTTGTCTCGCTCTCGGGAGCATATTTGCTGCATACATAGGAATATTATGGACAACTCGTATCCGAAAAATCTGGATGCCGGCATCCGTGTCTATCATTTCCCTTTGGGTGATCAGGCTGGTATGGCGCAGTGTGGAATTTCCATCAGGTACCATCAACGGCTGGCTTTTCAATCCGAAGTTATACTCATCTCCATTGTTTTTCGGATTAAGTTCTTCATTGGGAGAATTAATTTTAAGCGTCATAACAGTTACAATATCGGCATGGTTATTTTTCGTATACATAGTATTTAATAAACGGGAAGAAGTAACCACTACTCAATCTGTATCGCGTATCAAACGAATCGGCGCATTATCCTTTGTTTTTGTGACTGCACTTTTAATACTCTGGATTTTCCGGGGATTTAGCGAAGCATTAAGAAGTTTTGTTTTTGATTCAACAATACGATTCAACAATCCATCGGAGATGTTATTGGATGGAACATCGTCGATTATGCTTCTCAATGTGATTTTGCTTGGTGTTTCGTTATTATGTGTTTCGATAGCATTGATTTGGAAAGGGAGAAGAATTCTTTCTCTTCAATTCCCTATATCGGAGTTAAAGATCGGCATTATTTATACAGCTTTTTTACTTATAGGTATCCTGATTTTTATACACATCGATAAAACGCTGCAATCGCAATATTTCAGCGTTTTGCTGTTTATTGTGTTCAGTGCCGTTTTGGTGGAATTGCTGTCTCATTGGGACAATTCAAAGATAGACACGCCGTCAATAAAATGGCGGACAGCTGTATTGCTGGTGCTGGGTTCGTTTCTGCTGGGAGCGCCGATGATGCATCAGAAACTCAGGCAGAAGGAATGCAGGGATACGGAAATAGTAGCAAAAGAATTATTGCGCCCTTCGGACAACTGGTTATCTTTTATAGTGCTTGATGGAATTCATGTCTCTATTGAAAATCTGAAGGACGAATATGCGGCGAGTGCTATCGCGGGAGCAAAAAAAGCAAATCTTGCATTTGTCCTGTGGACGAAAACTTTGCTGGGTAAAGAAGGATATAACTCTGCTCTTATTCTATACGATCAAAAAGGAGATGAAGCAGATAAGTTTGTTGTAGGAATGAGCAATCCTGAACAAAAAGAAATTCTTACACATGTATTTGAAGGAGAAGAGAACACTGTCCATTTTATAGCAAGAACAGGACAAAAAAAGTTAGGAAAACTTTATGGTGCCTGGATAGCAGTTCGTGATCCGGATGAGAATTTCGTGGGCAGTCTTGCAATTCTTCTTTCAGAACGGCAGCGGACGTCTATTTATGATCAAGAGACAGAACCGCTACGGCAGTTTGGCGATCGATTTGAAAATGATATGGTGCGTGAAATTGCTTTCCATGAGTATCAAGCGAATGCGCTTGTATTTTCCACGGGAAGTAAATTGACTCCGGATAGATTTTTATCTCCGGAAATTACTGCAGAACTGCAGAGAACTCCAAATTCAACATTATGGAAAGATATTAAAATCAACGGCTTTCAGACACGGACAGTGTTTTTAAGGAATATGGATTCACCGGAGAAAATTGTATCTATCAGTCTCGAGGAATTAGATGTCCGGTGGGAATTATTCAGCTATTTGAAAGAGTTTTTTGTCTGCTTGAGTATTCTATCTGGAATAGGAGTTTATGTATCTATGCGAAAGAGGGATCGCATTGCTCCGCCGGTAATGGGCTTCAAAGGTAAGCTTTTTTTGGGATTTGCTTGTATTACACTTTTACCTTTGACAATTTTAAGCTATTACAATAAAGAGCTTGCATCAGAACGAGTTCAGGAACAAGTCGAAGCAACACTTTATCGCGAATTGTATCAATTACAGGATCGTATCAGTACTTATGTCGTAGACGAAGAAGATTTTTTGCTTGGAGTTAATGACGATTTCTGCGAAGCGATCGCAAGCGAATATGGTGTTGACTTTTCGGTTTATCGTGATGCTTCAATCAAGGCAAGCAGTTTGTCTGAACTTTACCGTGCCGGATTTCTGGACGGAAGGCTTAACGGGGAAGCATTTTCTGCGTCGGTTCTGGGAAGAAAAAGTTATTTTCTGGCAAAGGAGAAAATCGGTTCTGTTGAATATGTGGTAGGGTATGCACCGATTACAATAGCCGGTTCTAATGTAGGAGTACTCGCAATCCCGACTTTAAACAGGGAAAAGGAAATAGAATCTGAATTAGCTAAACGAAATGCTTATGTCTTCGGTGCTTATGCCGTCGTTTTTGGAATCGCTTTGATAGGCGGGGGATTACTTGCACTGCGTTTTGCCCGGCCGCTGCGCCAATTGACGCTTGCTGCAAAAGATGTTTCAGAAGGAAATCTCGATGTACGGGTTGAAACACGATCTCGGGATGAAATCGGCATGCTTGCAAGCTCATTCAATGAAATGGTCCTCAAATTGCAGAAGAGCAGAGAAGAACTTTCCAAACATGAACGCGAAAGTGCGTGGAAGGAAATGGCGAAGCAGATCGCTCACGAAATCAGGAACCCTCTTACTCCTATCAAACTTTCAATACAGCATGTTCGTCAGGCGTTCAAGGATAAAGCTTCCGATAGGGAGGAAATACTTCAGCGCGTAACACAGACGATAATAGATCAGATTGAAGTGCTTTCGAGAATTGCTGCCGAATTCTCAAGCTTTGCAAAAATGCCGGAGAGCAAGTTCGAGCGGCTTAATATTGACGAACTCCTAAAAGAGACAATAAATTTGTTCAGGGAAGTTCAGGGAATCAACTTTGTTCATACGTCGCCGTCTTCGACAGCAATGATTGTTGCGGACCGGGATCAGCTTAGAGGAGTGTTTATAAATATCATCAGAAATGCTATCCAGGCGATACAGGGATCCGGATCTATAACCACCAGGACTTCGTTGGAAAAGCATCTGTGTGTTATTAAAATTTCCGATACCGGGCCAGGAATTTCGGAAGAAATACGAACAAAGATATTTGAGCCAAATTTCTCAACAAAGACCGAAGGAATGGGACTTGGTCTGGCGATTGCACGTAGAGTTGTTGAAGATCATGGAGGAACAATATCTTGTTCAAGTGAACGCGGAAAAGGAACTACGTTTGAAATCCGGCTTCCAGCCTGACGAAATAATCTTTTTTATGTGAAAAATCTCTTATAAATCTATTAAATCTATTCTTCCCGATATTTTATTATGATTTGTAAAGATACCGCTGTTATATTCGGGAATAAAATTGTACCTTATAAAATAAAGCAGTTATCGATTAAATAAAGAGAAGATCTCTCAGTTTTTACTGCTTAGAGTTTCGCGAGAAATTCTGAATCCAATTCATTCTGTACAATTTACGATAAGTAACTGGTTTTCCTTTTTAAAGGGATTACTGGGAAATATGCTGAGTGGCAGTATTTATTTAAGTGATTTAGTAATTGGAGATAGAATATGTGCGGCATAGTGGGATATGTCGGGAGAAGAAATGCATTGCCAATCCTTTTAGAAGGATTAAAACGGCTTGAATATCGAGGTTACGACTCTGCCGGGGTTGCATTACTTCAGGATGGAAAAATTCAGATCAATAAATGTGCCGGTAAAGTATCTCAACTTGAAGATATAACAAAGAATCTGCATTCGACAGCCACTGTTGGTATGGGACATACCCGCTGGGCAACCCACGGTGTACCTAATGATATTAACGCTCACCCACACACGGACTGTCATAATCATATAGCACTGATTCATAACGGTGTGATCGAGAATTATGCGACATTAAAGAAAAAATTGGAATCTCTCGGCCACGTTTTCAAATCAACGACAGATACCGAGGTCTTAGTGCATCTAATAGAAGAGTTCTCGCGGTGGAATAAGGATTTGGATTTAGCTGTTCGTGGTGCATTGAAAGAAGTAACAGGAACATATGGAATTGTTGTTGCGGATATTCTTAAGCCCGATACTCTTATTATTGCTCGAAAGGGAAGCCCGTTGGTAATAGGCTATGGCGATGAAGAGATCGTTGTTGCTTCAGATGCTTCGGCTTTAGTACAGCATACCCGGAAAGTTACGTATCTGGAAGATGGTGAGGTAGCCGTTGTTAATGCACAGGACGTAACGGTAAAAACATTAAGTGATGTAGAGATAACCAAGGTTATTGAAGAACTCACCTTTGATCTCGATCAGATTGAAAAAGGCGGATTCAATCATTTTATGTTGAAGGAAATACATGAGCAGCCTGATACGATCCGGAATTCCATGCGGGGCCGTTTGCTGGAAGAAGAGGGAAATGTCAAGCTTGGCGGTCTCAATGAAATAGCGGAAAAAGTAATACGCGCTCCTCGTTTGATTTTTGCAGCTTGCGGGACTTCCTGGCATGCGGCGCTTATAGGAGAGTATATGCTTGAGCAATATGCCGGTATTCCTGTCGAAGTCGAGTATGCATCGGAATTCCGTTATCGAAATCCTGTTCTCAATAAAAACGATGTAGTTATATTAATAAGCCAGAGCGGCGAAACCGCAGATACCCTGGCTGCTTTACGTGAAGCAAAAGCTCAGGGTGCAACCGTGATCGGAATATGTAATGTTGTCGGAAGTTCCATTGCACGCGAGAGCGACGGCGGCGTTTTTATTCATGCCGGACCTGAAATCGGCGTTGCGTCAACGAAAGCATTCACGTCGCAATTGACCGTGCTGGCGCTGCTGACAATTCTCATTGCACGGAGTAAAGGAATGCCGCGTGATAAAGGCATCGAACTTGTCAGGGAACTGGCTCTTTTACCGGAGAAAGTGAAAAAAATCCTTTCCGACACAAAACAAATCGAAAGTATTGCGAATGAATTTAAAGATAAGAAAAACTTCCTTTATCTGGGACGGGGCTATAATTTCCCTTCAGCGCTTGAAGGTGCACTGAAGCTGAAAGAGATCTCCTATATTCATGCCGAAGGATATCCCGCTGCGGAAATGAAGCATGGTCCCATAGCACTCATCGATGAAAATATGCCGGTAGTATTCATCGCGCCAAAAGACGCTACTTATGATAAAATCATGAGTAATATTCAGGAAGTGAAAGCTCGAAGCGGGAAAGTTATTGCCATTGTGAATAGTGAAGAAGACAGCATCTGTCAGCTGGCAGATTATATGATCTCTATACCGACAACACTTGACTTGTTCACGCCTATTCTTACAGTAATTCCTCTGCAACTGCTTGCATACTATATTGCGGTTGCCCGGGGATGTGATGTTGATCAGCCGAGAAATCTGGCTAAAAGCGTCACTGTAGAATAAAAAAGAATTATTATACAATAACGTGTATTTTTTTGTAATACTTTATGAAAGGAAAGAAGTAATACAGTGAAGCTGGATGTAAAGTTTAAATCGAATGAATGGGCGCTTATACTCGGTGCATCGAGCGGTTTTGGTGCTGCAACGGCCGTCGAATTGGCAAAACATAGAATGAATATTTTCGGCGTGCATCTCGATCGCCAGGCAACTATGGCTAATGTACAAAACATTATAAAAGAGATTAACCGTACAGGCGCAAAAGCAGTGTTTTACAACATCAATGCTGCCGACAGCATTAAGCAAAACGAGACGCTTGATGATATTCAAGAACGATTTGAAAGTGATGCATCATCGACTGTTAAAGTTGTGCTGCATTCTCTTGCATTCGGGACATTAAAATCATTTATTGCCAAGAAACATGAAGATGCGCTAACCCAGGCACAAATGGAGATGACAGTCGATGTGATGGCGCATAGCCTTGTTTATTGGGTGCAGGGACTTTTTAACCGTAATCTTATCAAGCGGGGCGGACGGATTTTTGGTATGACAAGTTCCGGCGGTCATACGACAATGCCATTCTACGGTGCGGTATCGGCTGCAAAAGCTTGCCTTGAATCGCATATTAGACAGTTAAGCATGGAGCTCGGGCCTATTGGTATTACGGCAAACGCAATTATAGCAGGAGTAACAGACACTCCTGCTTTACGCAAAATACCCGGAAATGCTAAAATGGTTGAAGCGGCACGTTTGAAGAATCCTGCCGGACGGCTTACAACACCGGCAGATGTTGCGAAGGCAATTGTAGCTCTTTCGTCGGAGGAGTCCGGCTGGATATCCGGCAATGTTCTTGGAGTCGACGGCGGAGAAGATAAAGTCGGTTTTATCAGTCCACGTAATAATTTTTAATACAATATTACATTTTATCAAGTTAGAAGGAATCCACTATGTTTCAATTTGAATTTACCGAAGAACAGCGTATGCTTCGTGATATGGCGCGGGATTTTGTGAATGCTGAAGTTAAACCGCTCGCTCACCAGATCGATGAAGAGGAAAAAATACCGCCGGAATTAATCCGTAAGATTGCAGATTTAGGTTTTCTCGGTGCTTCGTTCCCTCAGGAATATGGAGGCGGCGGATTTGGTGAAGTCGGTTATTGTGTAATGCAGGAAGAAATGGGACACGGCTGTCTATCGACGTCCACGCTTATAGGTGCACACCAGTCCATCGGCGCTAATGCAATTTATCTTGGAGGTTCGGAAGAGTTAAAGAAGAAATACCTCGTTCCGCTCGCAGAAGGGAAAATGATCGGCGGATATGCACTGACAGAAGCTTCGGCCGGTTCAGATGCATTTAATCTGAAGACAAGAGCCCGGCTGGATGGAAACGAATGGGTTATTAACGGTGATAAATTATGGATCACGAACGGCGGTATTGCGGATGTTCTTTCGGTGTTTGCACGGACAGAACGAGGTATTAGTGCGTTTGTTGTTGAGACGAAAACACCGGGATTTTCAGCCGGGCCGAAAGAAAAGAAGATGGGTATACGCGGCAGTATGACAAATGCGCTGACATTTGATAATGTGCGCGTTCCCAAAGAAAATATGATAGGTGAAGATGGGCGTGGATTCTTAATCGCAATGAAAACGCTGGATGCCGGACGTCTCGGCTTGGGTGCAGCGTGCGTTGGCGCTATGAAAGAGCTTTTAGAGCTTAGCACAAAATTTGCGAAAGAACGCAAACAATTCGATTCGCCGATTTCAAAATTCCAGGCGGTTCAGTTTATGCTTGCAGATATGGCTATGATAATTTATGCCTTGGAATCGATGGTCTATCGGACAGCTCAGGATTATGATGAAAAGAAATTGGTCTCACGGCAGGCTGCATATGTAAAATTATACGCTTCAGAGCAATTGTGTAAAGTAGCCGATATGGCGGTGCAGATACATGGCGGCATGGGATATTCGAGAGAACTACCAATAGAGCGGTATTATAGAGATGCGCGCATCAATCCGATATTTGAGGGTACGAGTGAAGTACAAAGGCTTGTAATTGCGCGCGATGTTCTTAAAAAGAATGGAAAAGTCTAGGAATCAAATCTTGACTTTCTGAGAAAAGTCTGGTAGTTTTAAAATAAAGATTTTGGTCCCGCTGAGGTGAGGCGGGATTTTTTATAGAATACGAAATTTGGTACCCAAATTTCTGGAAATTTGTTCTTTAATGTTTTAAATTCGGCTCCCGATAGACAATCCTGCTTAAAAAGCAGCGGGACACAAAAAACGTGCATCGGCCCGCCTGCCGTAGTGCCTACGGCACGCAGGCAGGGATCCTGAATTTTTCAGTGAGATAGTTCTTTCATATTTTGAATTCGGCTCCCGATAAATCGGGATCCTGAATTTTTCAGTAACTTAGTTACGCTAACGCTTACTAAGTTACGAAAAATTCGGACAGGTAGCTCAGTTGGTAGAGCAATGGACTGAAAATCCATGTGTCGGGGGTTCAATTCCCTCCCTGTCCACTTCGAAAATTACTAAACTTAGCGAACACGCAAAGCGTGTGAAGCTAAGTTTACAGTAATTTTGAGAATCCGCCTTCTTTTTGGCGGATTACATAATATGTTCACCAAATAAGAGGCATCTGATAATTCGGATGCCTCTTTTATTTGTACGCAATTCTGTACGCAAATTATTTTACGATTATAGAATTGCGATAGATGCTGAGCTTTGTGAGCAGGGGATGAGATTATAAGGCCTTTTGTATTTTTAAGGTAATTAAAAGTCGAATAGGACTTGCTATAACATCCTGTAGTTAATGTTAATTGATAAATGTCGATATTATAACGTCATATAGTATACGTTTACATTCAATTCTATTTATCCAATTTTTAATCATATATCGTTGATCAGTTCTTATGAAGAGAGATGTGTACTCGATTGTTACGATTATAAAATAATTAACTTGACAAAATCAAAGTGATGGGTTAACTTTCCCGCGGTTGTTAGAACATGGGTATCTCCAGCCAGAATACAACCATTGGTCACCAAAATAATATTGAAAAATGTTCTCATAATTCAATGACTATATTATTTAAGAAGTGTAATAAAAATTGTATGACAATTTGATAAGAATATTATGAGGCTTTAATTTAAAAGGTCAAGTAACAAACAATTTTGTTGGATCATTATTTTGAAACATTAAAATAGCCCGCTGCCGCTAGTTTAAATTTCAAGGAGGACTCCATGAAAAAGATATTGTTACTTTTCGTGACATCCATTCTATTGCCGGTTAATTCTGTTCTCCCCCAAACTCTGACTGATTATGTCAAGCAAGTAAAAGGCGACACTCTTGTCATTAAAGATTATTATGATATGAATAATCAGCCGAACTCATTGTACTGGGCAATGACTCTGGATACCGGTAATGTTCCGGCGGGGCGCGTGTATGAGCTAAAAGCAAACGGGTATTATCCACTCCAGAATAATCCCACCACCCTAAGAAATACTGTTATTGTTGGAGAGGACAATACTTCAATAGTAAAAAATGAAAATGCAGCTTCACGTCCTCCACTTATCTGTGGAACCGAGTGGCAGGGAGGTACGAATACTGCCGCGATTAATGTTACTCATGACCTTACCGTAAAAAATTGTAATATAATAGAGTTTTCATCAAAATATGCAGGGTTGAGTTACAGCATTATAAATACTGTTAGCGCGAATCTGAAAATAACTTTTGATAATTGTTTGGTTGAACATTTAATAAAAGACTTCCTTTTCATTACTAAGGCAAATTATAATGTAACTTTAAGGAACTGTTATTTTGTAAATATGAATGGTTTCCCTTGCAGACGCAGCGGCGGTGTATTGGATTGTTTTGCCGATTTGGACACATTGCTTGTTGAAAACTGCACACACATTATGGCTCAGGGCAGCGTGTATAGATTAAGAGATTATGCAGGCTCTGATAATCCTGTTAAGTTCAAGAGAATAATTTTCAATCATAATACTTTTGTTAACTGCGCTGGTTATGTATTCATGAATCCCGGCTTCCAGAGTAATGTAAGCCTTACCAATAACATGTTAGTAAATTGCAATGTACAATGTTTTGCGCCAATTCTATCATCTCTTGATGTAGGTGAAACTGACCCGGATAACCTGCCAATGGGTCTTGTTAACGTTTATCCGGATAGCGCCGATGTTGCAAACAATACACCGAGAAAATTCTTATGCCAGGATAATCTTGTTTATTGGGATCCATCGCTTGCTAATATGGATTCGATAATGAATGCCGATAAGGTTAACGATGCAACTAATTGGAGATCGCAAAAGATTATAATGAATACTAGAACCGATAGTATGTTCAAACATTTGGGTCCTTATAGCTCGTCTCCTTATTCATATTTAGTTACCGATACCTGGAAGAACCAGTTGCCTGTTTTTACCGATACAAAAGATCTGTTCACAACCCAGCTTGCAAACCTAAAAACCTTTGCTCTTGCAACTATCGATACAACCATTACGGCCGTATTACCCGATTGGCGCTTGATCAATACTGGTTCGGACGATTTTCTCAAATCCGATTGGCCGATCCCTGTCGATCTTTCTTACAGTGATGCAACATTATTGGCAGGTGCTACAAATGGTTTCCCTGTTGGTGATCTAAACTGGTTCCCGGCTCAAAAGACTGCATGGCTGGCTCAAAGAGATGCGGAATATGCGTACATCCAAAGTTATTTAGATCAAGGGCTATCAGGAATTAAAGAAATTGGTGATAATGTAACGAGTAAGTTCAGCCTCGATCAAAACTACCCGAATCCATTTAATCCAAGCACGACTATTTCATTTACTTTGCCATCGAATTCTTTGGTGTCATTAAAAGTGTTTGATATTTTGGGAAGAGAGGTAGCGACACTTGTCTCTGAGAAATTATGTGCAGGAAACCATTTACGTCAATGGAATGCTGTTGATTTGCCAAGTGGTGTTTATTTTTATCGACTTACGGCAGGTTCTTTTACGGATACGAAGAAATTTGTCCTATTAAAATAGTAATTGTATTCTTGTAGATCGATTGATAATTCTTTACGTTCGTATATAATTCATATACTAATAGTGTGTTAACACTCCGCCGGTGAAACAGTAGTAAAAGTGTTATATTCTTACCGATTATCCTAGAATATTAAAACAAAATTGATATGAAAAGTATAACAGTATTTCCCATTGTCTCCCACTGACCTGCCCCCCAAAAAGTGATCCATTTTTAACTTAATAAAAAGTACCATGAAGTCTGCACGTTAGACGGTAAACCACTTTAGCCAGATAGTTGTTGCAATTAGCTACGAACGAGATCAGCATTGTATGACAACTTAAAAAATAAGTGTTACGATAAATAAATCAAAAGAGTAAATGATGTAATTATTAGAAAAAACGTCGTTGGTATATAAATCAACTTAGTGGGCATACGTTTTATAGAATAGCGAAGTAATTATGAATAAATTATTTTTATTCTCATCTATTCTATGGTTTTTAATGGGTTGTTCTCAAAAATATATAAAACCGGAAAATCATCTGATGGAATTAGTCAATGATTTATCGAATGAAGAAAGATGTGATGAAGCCTATAAAAAAATCTCAAAATTGGGTAAGGAGATGATTCCTTTTTTATTAGAAAATTCAACAAGTGAAGAAGAATATAAAAGCTCAATTTATCATTTACGTTCTTCATTACTAATTGCAAAACCACAAGTAGGTGTTGTCTCGTTATATTTAATCGAAAGTATTTTAGAAAAGCGATTACGACCATATAAATTACCTCTAATAATTAATGAAAAGGATAAATTTCCGTATAATAATAGCGGTAATCTATTCCCGACGACTCGA
The DNA here is from genome assembly GCA_964645575.1 of uncultured Ignavibacteriaceae bacterium. Lineage (GTDB taxonomy): Bacteria > Bacteroidota > Ignavibacteria > UBA10030 > UBA10030 > Fen-1298. The sequence goes on along the minus strand of CAZYAM010000055.1, from coordinate 5,087 downwards.
AAGGAATACATAAAGGAAGAAACCGAATATTATCATAAATGGTGGGAAAAAGTCAAAGATTTAAATTTAGAAGAAATCAGAAAAACAAGTCCTTTAGAAAATACAGAACTCCGTTGGTACTAGCTATAAGATGATTATGAAATGGATTTAACTGGTGTTGCAAAGTAAATATCGGAGAGATGTCTTTGGCAAATTTAATCAACTGAAGGTGTGTAAATGTTAAAGATCTATTTTGCTATTTATTATTTGTTTTTTATTGGCATAAATATTATCTATTCGCAAGAAAAAATCGCAAAAACTGCTGACGGACAAATAATCATTCTTAATGAGGATGGGACTTGGAAAGTTAAAAATAATATTGATTTACACGAGAATACAGCTATTACTGAAGATGGACAGTTTGTCCTTTTAGGAAGTAATGGTAAATGGTTTTTAGCGAATACCAGTCCAACTTCTCCTTCACAACGCCAAGAATCGATTCAATACGTCGAAAAAAAATATAGTTCTTTGACCGGCACTCTCACGATTCCTTATTCGAGTGCAACGGTCACCGGGATCGCATATGTGCATGTACCTGCGAGCATAAAAAGCAACTATGCGAAGTCAAGACCACTAATGTTGCTGCTTGATCCAGTAGGTAATGCCGAGAATATCGTTTCCCGGTGGCAAGCTGCTTCCGATCGCTATGGGTGGATCGTTGCGTCTACTCCGGCAATAATGAACGGGACCGATACCGTTCAGATTACGAGGCACCTGTTGGCATTGCTGGAGGCAATTGCAGCAACGTGGGCCGTCGATATGCATGCAATTATGCTGGAAGGATTTTCCGGCGGAGGATGTGCAGCCTACCGACAGGTAATTATGTATCCAGATTTGTTCAGAGGAGCTATTGTTGAATGCGGGCATATGGGTCCATTCTTGGATCTTGAAGATAAGATCCGTCCTGGTTCAATATTCTACCTTGTAACTCGAACACAGGACTTTAATGCACAGCATATGCGTGATCTAGCTAAAGCGCTCGTCAACCGTGGTGAAACTGTAAAATTTGTTGAGTTATCAGGAGGCCATTCATCAATTCTGGGTGCTGATGCCGATGATGCGCTAGAATGGATCAACTCCATGATTAGATAAAGCTGACTTGATCTCGTTGCGTGTGCTATGATAAGTTAGAATAATTCTTATCGGGTACTTACCCCCATCGCAAGTCCTTAATGAGTTAGTGATTTATTTGTAGTGGTTACTCGATGAAAGCATAATAGCTAAAAAAAGTAAACATTGAATTATATCCATTTCCGCACTTGACAATTTTAGAAAAATATTTTATTGTTATTCATAATTCATCTGCTAACAGTGTGCTAACACTCGCAGATGAAATGGTGAAAAAAGTGTTGAAAATTTATTAAATTTGGCAGATTTTTCGCACGGGATTGTCCTGAAAATCCATGTGTCGGGGGTTCTCCCGAAGGGACTCCTTCGGAGAATTCCGCCCCTGTCCACTTCCAAAGTTTCCAGATTTAACGAACATAGTAAAGTTAAATCTGCTGAAACTTTGAGAATCCCGCCGCTGTTTAGCGGGATAAAAGAGGTAATAAGTTACAAACACGCGAAGCGTGTGAAGCTAAGTTTTTTGTAATTTTGAGAATCCGCCTTCTTTTTGGCGGATTACTCTAGTATAGATCGATCTTATGGTAGAAGGCATCTGTTTTTAATGGATGCTTTTTTTATGTACGGAGGTCAGTATGGCATCCCTCATCAAACGTTCCAATGGTTATTTTCATCTCATTACCTATCTAAATGGAAAACGTATCTGGCAATCCACCGGAGCAACAACTAAATCCGGAGCTTTACATTTCTTGGAAGATAAGAAACGAAAATCCAAACAATGCAAGAATCTAAAATTAAGTCAGTTTAAGACACAGTATCTTTCTTTTGCTCGGGTCAATTTAGCTCCATCTACAGTCACTTTATATACTGGAGCTATCACTTCATTTATGAAATCTGTTGGTGATCGTCTCCTTGTTGAATATACACCTCAAATGATTGAACAATTCAAAATTTCTCATCACGTTTATGCTCTCAAAATGGGCGAGATCGTTTTTAATGGACTTCCAACCGAGTTACAGAAGGACGATCAGTTGAAGAAGATTTTCCTTTCGTAGGTTCCTCCATTCTTCCCTTTTTAGCTCAATTACTCGATATCTATGTTCATTATCGCTATCTGTTCATAATATATGAACATTACATATTTATGAACATTTCCCTTGACATTTGTTCAAGATTTAGCTATGTTCATAATAAATGAACAAGGCAAAATACTGAACATGGTAACACGCGAAAACGACATATTAGATCAGGCGATAGAAGCCTTTGGAAAAGCAGTCAATATTGACATTGCTGTTGAAGATCAAAAAGCTGTTCAAGATGACAGAAGAATTGATACTACTCTTCGGTTTGATTTTCCTGGTAAGACTATTACATATTGGGTTGAGGTAAAAGCAACAGTAACAAATATTACTGCCGGTCAGCTTGCCCACCAATTTGAAGGCAATCTTGCAAAGTGGATTCTTGTCACTCGGTATGTTCAACCGCAACTGGCAAAGACCTTGCGTGATCTCCAAATCCAATTCATCGATACAGTTGGCAACGCATATATAAACGATCCACCTGTTCTTATTTTTCTTCGAGGCAACAAACCGCAACCCTTCCTTGCGCAAATGACTGAAGAAGGAATGCTTGGCCGTGCAGGTATTCAAGTAATTTTTGCTTTACTGTGCGAAGGAGAATTATGCAATATTCCATATCGTGATATCGCAGATAAAGCTCAGGTTGCTCTCGGTGCAGTTGCGAAAGTTATGAAAGAAATTACAGCACAAGGATTCCTTGTAGAAACTATTGATAAGCAGCGGCGATTAATTAGAAAGAGAGAACTTCTTGATAAGTGGATGACAGCGTATGCCGAGAAATTTCGTCCTAAAAAACTCATTGGCAAATTTACCGGTACAAAACTGGATTTCTGGCGGCAAGCAGAACTTGAACACTTTAATGCACAATGGGGAGGAGAGGTTGCAGCTTATCTTCTTACTCGTTATTTGAAACCAGAGATTATCACTATTTATACTCGAAGACCAATTCACGATTTAACTCTTGCCTTAAAGCTTCGTCAGGATAAAAATGGAAATATAGAATTGCGAGAGCGTTTTTGGAAATGTGATAATCCAGAACCTGATAAAACCATAGTTCCCCCGCTTCTGGTATATGCGGATCTTATGGCAACGGGAGACACTCGGAATATTGAAGCCGCTAGACACCTATACAATGACCGCTTACAAAGATATATCAACCAAGATTAACCCAGAGATTGTTGAGGTGCTTGCCTGCATCAAAGATGTTGCAGACCAGTTTGACATTCCTTTCTTTCTCGTCGGAGCAAAAGCGAGAGATCTCTTCTTTTCTCTACTCTTCAATATTCCGACTGGAAGAGCTACTTTTGATATTGATCTTGGTGTTAAAGTGAATTCGTGGGACGAAGTTGCGAAGCTGGTTGAAGGAATAACGGCAACACCTCACTTCACTCATACCAATAAAATACAATCCCGCTTCAGACATACCAATGGCATATTGGTCGATATCGTTCCTTTTGGTTCTCTTGAAAGTCCTTCCGGTAAAGTTCAGTGGCCATCGGAAGATGCTATCATGACAACGATTGGATTTGAAGAAGCGTATGAGTATTCACAGACTGTTCGACTAAACAATAGTCCTCCGCTCGATTTCAAAATATGCACACCGCCTGCTATGGTAATGCTGAAGTTAATCGCATGGAATGAGAAATATCCTGAACGCTCAAAAGATGCTCAAGACATCGAATTCATTTTGAAACAATATATCGATGCTGGAAATGATTCCCGTTTACACGCAAAGGATAGTGACCTTCTCGTTGAGGGCTTTGATTATGAAAAGGCTAGTGCAAGAATTCTCGGAAGGGATATTGCAAAGATTGCTAACACTGAGACACTTTCAGTTCTTTCAGCTATTTTGGAGCATGAGACAAAGCAAGATTCTAATTTCAGACTTATTACAGACATGATAAAAGGTAGAGGTTCGTTTGAGGATTTACTTGTATCGACTCAAGCTCTTTTACAGCAATTGCAATTAGGAATTTCAGAACGTAGAAAATCATAATGCCTATGGAAAACATCGAAGCTCTTGAAAAACGATTGTGGGATGCGGCAGATCAACTCCGCGCAAACTCCGGTCTCGGTTCCAACGAATATTTTATGCCGGTGATGGGACTTATCTTCTTACGGCATGCATTCAATCGGTTTCTAAAAGTAAAAGCGGAAATCGAACCTACTCTTGCAAAGCGTCAGGGAGTCACTCGGCCCTTAATGAAAGAAGACTTTGCACAGAAAGCCGCTATTTATTTGCGTGAAGAAGCAAGATTCGATAATCTCGTTGCTCTTCCTGCTGATCAAGATCCGGGAGCTGCGTTGAATAAGGCGATGGAAGATATCGAAGCCGACTATACTGTGCTAATCGGTAACTTGCCAAAAGAGTACACAAAATTTGAACCCGATGTCCTTCGAAGTATTATCCGCATCTTTAACGATTCAGCATTAAATACAACCAACGGCGATGTATTCGGAAGAATCTACGAATATTTTCTTATGAAGTTTGCTGCAGAAAAAGCCCACGACGGCGGTGAGTTCTATACGCCTGTCTCTATTGTTCAAACAATTGTCAATGTTATCGAACCCGACCATGGAAAAGTTTTCGATCCCGCTTGTGGTTCTGGCGGTATGCTCGTTCAGACAAGTCATTTTCTGGAGCAAGTAGGCAAGCCTGCGTATGATGCAGTATCGTTTTACGGTCAGGAAAAGAATGCAACGACCATAAAGTTCACCTTGATGAACCTCACGGTTCATGGACTCGAAGGGAAAATACTGGAAGGCAATACATTCTACGAGGATCAGCATGAAATGCTCAACAAAGCCGATTTCGTTATGGCGAATCCTCCGTTTAATGTAGATGGAGTGTTCGGGAGTTAAACTCCCGAACAACTTTACAAACGGTTAACTCCTACCGGAAAT
>CAZYAM010000054.1:0-18280 GCA_964645575.1 uncultured Ignavibacteriaceae bacterium | reverse complement strand
ATTGTAAACGAATTGTCCTATGTTCACCACCGAAAGCGAATAACTCTATCGATCCATTCGTACTTGCAACTGCATCAACAGTTGGTATTGACGAAATTTATAAAGTTGGAGGTGCGCAGGCGATTGCAGCAATGGCATACGAAACCGAGACAATTCCTAAAGTTGATAAGATATTCGGTCCGGGCAACCGATTTGTAACCGCGGCAAAGCAATTTGTTTCAACAGATCCCGATGGAGCGGCGATTGATTTACTGGCAGGCCCGTCTGAAGTACTCATCATTGCCGATGATTCAGTTAATGCTGATGTTGTATCATATGATTTAATTTCGCAAGCCGAGCATGATGCAGATGCTCAAGCTGTGCTTGTTACGACCAGCGTAACTTTGGCAGAGGAAGTATTGAGTATCTTGCCGCAGCGAGTATCTGAATTTCCCCGCAGTGCGATCATTTCTGCATCGTTGGAGAAAAGTTATATCCTTGTTGCCGAATCGCTGGAATCCGCAATCCGTTTTTCCAACGACTATGCACCTGAGCATCTTATCATGAATACCCGTAATGCAGAAGCAGTCGTTCCATCTATCATTAATGCCGGTTCGGTTTTTATAGGCAGGTTTGCACCGGTTACAGCAGGCGACTATGCCTCCGGTACAAATCATACCCTGCCGACCAGCGGTACAGCACGCTGGGCAAGCGGCGTGTCGCTTGATGATTTTCAAAAATATATTACGTTTCAGTCTATTAATAAATCCGGTCTTGAGAGCCTTGCACCTGCATTGATTGCTTTTGCCGAAACAGAAGGACTGCAGGCGCATGCCCGTGCAGTGACTTCCCGACTTTCATCCAAATGATTATAATAAATGTAACCGTCTTATTTATCTTGGTGACTTTCTTATGAACATAGAATCGCTTATACGTGAGAATATTCGTGCTCTAAAACCTTATCGCAGCGCGCGTCAAGATTATCTTTCCGGTATTTTGCTGGATGCAAACGAGAATTCTTTTGGCAGCATTATCGCAGTCGATAACTTGTCTTTGAACCGATATCCCGATCCGTATCAACGAGAAGTTCGTACTATTCTCGCGGCGATGAATGATGTCGCTTTAGAAAATGTGTTTATCGGCGTTGGATCCGATGAAGTGATTGATTTGATAATCCGCATATTTTGCGAACCTAAATGGGATTCCGTGATTTTGTTAGATCCGACATACGGCATGTACCGTGTTGCTGCATCTATTCAAGATGTTCAAGTTCGATCATGTTTGTTAACCGAAGACTTCCAGATTGATGTCGAAGCAGTAAAGCAAACAGCCGATGCCACCACAAAACTTATTTTCTGTTGTTCGCCGAACAATCCAACTGCGAATCTTTTAAATACCGAAGATATTTTGTCGATGTGTAAGCTTGGAGTTGTCGTTATTGTTGATGAAGCGTATATCGATTTTGCAAAAACCGAATCTTTGGCAAGTCTCGTTCTCGATTATCCGAATCTTATCGTGCTTCGTACGCTTTCAAAAGCCTGGGGATTGGCAGGTGTCCGCCTTGGATACTGCATAGCGGATACGCTAATAATTTCGTACTTGATGAAAGTAAAGCCGCCCTATAATATTAATGCTTTGACAAGCCGCATGACCCTGCAGGCATTAAGCAAAGGAGTAGAGGTTCATCAAATGGTTGATGCGATTATTCAGGAACGAGAGTGGCTTATCAATGAGTTAAACCAGCTTTTATGTGTACAAAAAGTTTTTCCTACGGATGCTAACTTTATTCTTGTCCGATGTACAGATGCAAATGCTCTCTATCGTGTTTTAGCTGGAAAGGATATTATTGTTCGTAACCGCAACACGGAGCCGCTCTTGAAAAACTGTCTGCGGATTACGGTCGGTACACGTCATGAAAACGAAATGCTTATTCAAGCCTTGAAGGAGTGCTATGCATGAACGTTATTTTTATTGACAGAGACGGAACTATTATTGTTGAACCGCCTGACGAGCAGATAGATACACTGGAGAAATTGGAAATTATTCCGGGCGTTATTCAAGGGCTACGTTTGCTTCAGAATTGCGGTTATGTACTGGTGATGGTAACGAATCAGGATAATCTTGGATCACCGGCGTATCCGCAGAAATCATATGATCTTGTTCAGAAGAAATTAATGGATTTGCTCAATGGAGAAGGCATTCAATTTGCCGGTGTGTTTGTGTGTCCTCATAATTCTCAGGATGTTTGTAAGTGCCGAAAACCCAAAACAGGCTTAGTGGATGAATTCTTACGTACAAACAATGTAAGTCTTAATCGTTCATTTGTTTTGGGGGATCGTGAAACGGATGTTCAGTTTGCAAAGAATATCGGCTGTCGATCTGTGCGTTTAACTGCGGATACATCAACGAAATCTGATTTTAGAGCAGAAAGTTTTCTGGAGGCCTGCAATTTCATAGCGCGGCAGGCTCGAACAGCAGTAGTCCAGCGCAAAACTTCAGAAACTAATATTGTTGTTGAGGTCAGCCTGGACGGCACAGATAGATGTAATATTTCTTCAGGCATCGGTTTTTTTGATCATATGCTCTCTTTGCTTTCAAAACATTCGGGTATTGATATGAATGTTAAGGTGAAAGGCGATCTTAAAGTGGATGAACATCATAGTGTCGAAGATACGGGGCTTACTCTTGGCGAAGCGATCAGGCAGGCGCTTGGTGATAAACGCGGTATCGAGCGTTATGGATTCTTATTGCCTATGGATGAATCATTGGCGCAGGTTGCATTGGATTTAGGAGGTCGTCCGTTCTGTTCATTCAATGCATCATTTGAACGTGAGAAGGTCGGTGAGTTTCCAACAGAATTGGCAGAGGATTTCTTTCGGGCATTTGCAGACGGCTTGCGTGCAAATATACATATTACCGTTAGCGGCAGGAATGACCACCATAAAATAGAAGCAATCTTTAAAGCTGTTGCTAGAGCACTGCGCCAGGCAGTTACGAAAAACGAACTATATGCCGACGATTTGCCCTCGACAAAAGGAATCCTTTAAGAATGATTAATGTTGAGTGAAGCCGTTGAAAATGGCTAAGCAAAATCCGTAATGTTTTTAGGCGAAAAGACTTAGGAACAAAAAAATAGATTTGAAGATTGTAGACTTAGTTGTGATTGACTTATTAATTTGATGCGTTAAACTGAAAACTGATTACTGAAAGCTGATATACTTTTGATTGGAATAATTGAATATGATGCCGGGAATATTCGCTCTGTGAGTAATGCTCTTGATCGGCTTGACGTACCGCATTTCATTTCGAATGATCGTAATGAGTTAGACAAAGCGGATAAACTTATTTTCCCCGGAGTCGGCGAAGCGCGTAGTGCGATGGATGCGTTAATTAAAGCCGGCCTTACGGATTGGCTAAAACAGATAAAAGTACCTTTTCTCGGTATATGTCTGGGAATGCAGCTGCTTTTAGAACGCACAACAGAACGCAGTACGGATTGTTTAGGATTGGTTGCAGGTGTAAACGAACGATTCGTCGGCGGGCAATCGGCATTAAAGGTACCGCATATGGGGTGGAATCAAGTTCAATATAGAGAAAAATGCCCGTTATTTACCGGTATTGCATCAGGTGAAAATTTTTATTTTGTTCATTCTTATTTTGCATCGCTTATATCTGCGACTATCGGTACAACAGAATACAATGTGCAATTTACATCGGCATTACGGCAAAAGAATTATTATGGTGTTCAATTTCATCCTGAAAAATCAGGCAGAATAGGATTACAACTTTTAAAAAATTTTATTGAGCTATGCTAATTGTCCCTGCAATCGATATTTTTAATGGTAAGTGTGTCCGTCTTCGCCAGGGCGATTATAAGCAGAAGACCGTGTATGCTGCAACTCCTGAAGAAGTGGCCCGGCGATTTGCAGATGCGGGTTTCCAGCTCTTACACATTGTGGATTTACAGGGTGCGAAAGAGAAGAAGGTCGTCAATTGGGACTCTATAGCTTCTATTTGCAGAGTGCCCGGATTAAAGGTGGAAGTTGGCGGCGGTATCCGGACAACGGAAGACATTCGGCGGTTAATCGATATTGGCGTATCGCGTGTTGTAATCGGAAGTATTGCAGCCAAATCACCGGAATTAATAGAGTATTGGATACAGCAGTTTGGTGCCGAACGTATTGTTGCCGGAATGGATGTAAAAAACGGCTCTGTAGCAATCAGCGGCTGGCTTGAAGATAGTCATCTTGAGCCGATTAACTTTGTACTTGATTTAGTAAAGCTCGGGGCAAAAATATTTATTTGTACCGACATTTCGCGCGATGGCATGCTTGGCGGAGTAAACATAGAGTTCTTTCAAAACTTAAGATCGACATTTCCGCAAATCTCTATCATTGCGTCGGGAGGCATATCCACACTTACAGATATTCAAGCACTAAAGCAGTCCAAGCTTGCCGGAGTTATTGTTGGCAAAGCTGTCTATGAAGGTAAAATATCGATAGAAGAACTGGCTAAGATTAAGGATGTTGAATGTTGACGAAAAGAATTATTCCATGCCTTGATGTGAAGGACGGCCGCACAGTCAAGGGAACTAATTTTCTGCAGCTGCGGGATGCAGGCGATCCGGTAGAGCTTGCAGCGGGTTATTCAGATGAAGGTGCAGATGAATTGGTGTTCCTTGATATCAGCGCAACACTTGAGGGACGAAAGACATTTTTGCAGATGGTGGAACGTGTTGCAGCGGCCATTCAAATTCCTTTCACCGTAGGCGGCGGTATAAGCACTAAGGACGATGTGAGCCGTGCATTAGATGCCGGCGCCGACAAAGTCTCGCTTAACTCTGCTGCTCTTGCGAATCCTTCGATCGTTGATGAAGCAAGCAAATGTGTCGGATCACAGTCTGTTGTTGTGGCTATTGATGTTAAGCATGCAAGGGGCTCATGGATAGTATGGACAAAAGCCGGTACAGAACCTACCGGACGAGATGCGCTATTATGGGCAGATGAGGTATTTCAGCGGGGTGCGGGTGAATTACTGGTAACGTCAATGGACCGCGACGGGACCACTGCCGGGTACGATGTTGAATTGTTACGCATTCTTTCAGACCGGGTTTCTATTCCATTAATTGCTTCAGGAGGAGCTGGTTCTAAAGAACATGTACGAGATGCTATACTTTTAGGCAAAGCCGATGCGGTATTAGCGGCAAGTATTTTTCATTATAACAAAATATCGATTTCAGAATTAAAATCGTTTCTTCATAATAACAATATTCCGGTGCGATTGTGATTGATAAACTAAACTTTGAAAAAATGAATGGACTTATTCCTGCAGTGATACAGGATGCCCGCACGAATCAAGTTCTAATGGTAGGATTTATGAGTCGGGAAGCGCTTGAGAAAACACTTGCCGATAAAAAAGTGACATTCTACAGCCGCACAAAAAAGCGTTTGTGGCAAAAGGGCGAAACTTCAGGAAATTTCCTTGAATTTATTTCGATTAAAAAGGATTGTGACGATGATTCGCTTTTGATTAAAGCGATTCCTCATGGGCCTGTTTGTCACACAAATCAATTTACATGTTTTGGTGAAGATGAAATTATAGACACGGGAAGTCTGCTTCACAGGCTGGAAGAGGTTATTAATGATCGTCAGCAGAAGATGCCGGAAGGATCTTACACATCGAAGTTATTCAAAGAAGGCGCTCCGCGTATAGCACAGAAGGTTGGAGAAGAAGGAGTAGAAGTTGCAATTGCAGCGGTGCTTGGAGATAAAAAACGCGTTGCAGAAGAATCGGCGGATCTTCTATATCATCTTCTCGTGCTTTTGCAGCAGCAGGGAATGAAATTGGAAGAAGTTATGAAAGAATTGCAGCAGCGGATGAAGTAAATTTTATTCTTCATGTACAAATTCATGCCCTGCATGCTGAAGAGCTTGAGTTGCTTTGACAAGATTTTCTTCCATTAAAAAGATATAGTCGGAGTGAAAAGTAGATACTGCAAATACGCTGATATCGAAATCTGAAAGCGGTTTAAGAAGAGCGGTTAGAACGCCAGATGAGTTAAGAGGGATTTCTCCGCTTGTACAAAAACACCGATAACCTACCTCTTGTTGAACGTTATTCGGTGCCATGAATTCCGGACTAATGATAGTGAGATCTTCATCTGTTCTCATCACGAAACATAGTTCACCTTTGGCAAAAACAGAAGGAAGTTCAGCAAATTGTGGCATCTTGCTGATTACGAATTTTTCATTAAGTAAACGAAGCTTTAATTTTTGATCCATGAGCATTCCTCCTCAGAGTACCAGGATGAATCAACCCGTATTTACTGAAAAGAAGATACGATTTCTCTGCTCGTGACGCAAGATTTTTTCTTTGAAAATAAGAATCTTGAATGTACACATAAAGATGCACCTCGCTCCAAATAACTTGCCGGTCAGAATGCGTGATTCCTGGCCGATTGTATTTGTAACGGCTTTACCAATTTCCATTAAATTTACATAGCTGTTTAGCCGGAATATGCGAAGAATTTTGAGTTTTTTGGCTATTAATTCGAGGTTCTATTCATTTACGAAAATGATTATATTAGGATTGATATTATTAAGGAAAAGCAATCTATGAGATTAGCAATAAACATTGACCACGTTGCGACATTGCGTAATGCACGCGGTGGAAATGAACCGGACCCTGTAAAAGCGGCTCTCCTTTGTGAAGAAACAGGAGCCGCAGGTATTGTATGTCACCTGCGTGAAGACCGTAGGCATATCAAAGACGATGACGTTCGCCGGCTGCGTTCTTTTTTAAAAAAGAAACTAGATCTTGAAATGGCGGCAACTGAGGAAATTATCGGTATTGCCATGAATATAAGGCCCGATCTTGTTACACTTGTGCCGGAACGACGGCAGGAGCTTACAACCGAAGGCGGACTTGATATTATCATGCAAAAGAAATTCTTCGACGGCGTTGTCAATCAGTTTCATCAAAATCGCATTCCAACCAGCCTTTTTATCGATCCCGTTGAAGCGCAAGTGAGGGCATCGGCGGATATTGGCACGGACATGATTGAAATTCATACCGGAGAATATGCTGAAGCGAAATCGGAACAGGAAAAGAAAGAATGCTTTAGAAAAATTCAAGCAGCAGCAGCTCTTGGAAAATCTCTTGGACTCGGAGTGAATGCAGGCCACGGATTAGGCTATTCCGACATCAAACCGGTTGCAGCCATAAAGGAAATCGATGAAGTCAGTATCGGCCATGCTGTGATTGTACGTGCAATTTCTGTAGGATTGGAATCAGCAGTCCGGGAAATGATGAAACTAATAAAAAAGCAATAGACTTTTTCCATGCTCCACTGTAGGGACGTTCAATTGAACGTCCCTACGAGAAATCAATTTATAAAATTCAGTCCGTTTTTTATTCCACGACTTTTATCTTTCCACCGCCCGAAGCAGAATAATAATTGCCGTCGTACATTGCTTCGGCAACGACTGGAGTATAAACGAACTCGCCTTGAGTTACTGCCCGCATAAGATAATAGAATGTTTGCCGTCGTTCTCTATAAAAATTCACAGGATATCTTTGAAATTGACGCAACTTTTTGTCGTTTTTTTCGAATATAAAATATCTTAAATTATTAATTAGGAAATTGATTTATGTAGCAAGTGCAGCAATTTCCCGATTAATTACCTTTGTTCACCGAATTCATTTATTATTTTTTCAAAAAGGATGGAATTTTATAGATTATAAATAGAAGTTATAAATTATCTATCGGGAAATTTTATTGAATCAGAAATAACTATGGTCGTAATAACGAGAAGAAAGTAAGTTTTTTAAAGAGATTGTTTTATTCACCAATCTCTTTTTGCGTTGGTTAATAGGTCCTATCATTAACACTTTTTTAAAGGATTTCCATGAAGTTAATATATGTTAGTATTATTATTCTTTTTTGTTCATTGACTGCTTTTGCTCAGTCTTATAAAGGCGATATTTCCGGATTTGTTATAGACACGAAGACGCAGGAACCGCTGCCGGCTGTGAATATACAGGTGGTTGAAAAACCGAATTTCGGTGCGGTATCGGATGCATCTGGCAATTTTAGTATTAAAGAAATTCAAGTCGGTACATATAGTCTAAAAGCAACACTTATCGGATATGAAAGTCTTATTCTAACAAATATTGTCGTGTCGACCGGGCGCAGCACGAAGGTCTCCATAAAATTAAGTGAACAGGCTGTGCAGGTCGGCGGTGTTACGGTGAGTGCGTCGTACTTTAACCGCAACAACGATATCAGCCCGCTTAGTGTGAATAGTTATGACCGTGCAGAAGTAAAACGTCAGCCCGGTTCAGTTCAGGATGTCCAGCGTGTTGTGCAGAACCTTCCCGGTGTGGCAAGTTCAAATGACAATATGAACGAACTAATAGTACGGGGCGGCTCTCCCAGTGAAAATCTTACTGTCATGGAATTTATGGAAATTCCCTCTGTCAACCATTATCCGAATCAATTTAATTCCGCGGGTCCGATTAATATGATCAATATCGATCTTGTCGAAGATGTGCAATTTTCCGCCGGCGGATTTCCGGCACAATACGGCAATAAAATGTCATCGGTAATGGATTTAACGATTCGTGAAGGAGACAGAGAAAAAGGATTCGCATCCAATACCGGTTTTAATATGGCCGGAATCGGTGCATTAATGGAAGGGCAAATTGCCGACGGCAAAGGGTCATGGATTTTCTCCGCACGTCAGAGTTTACTTGAATTTATTGATAAGCTGTTTGGAATGTCTGTGATTTCACTTACGTCTATTCCCAAGTATTGGGATGCACAGACAAAAATTGTCTATGACCTCTCTCCGAACCATAAACTATCATTAAATGGACTCTACGGTGACAGTAAAATCTATATCGAAGGAGATCCAAAGGATGAAAAATCATATTTAGCCGGACAAACTCATTCATCAAGTATTGAATTCGTCGATGTCCATAGCAAGCAGTATGTTCTTGGAATAAACTTAAAAAGTCTATGGGGCAAGGACGGATACTCTGTTCTTTCCCTGTATACACACGGTACCCAAGACAATACAGATGTTCGCGAAGACTTTGTTGAACATACCTATGGATCGAAGGGAGAGGTTGTTAATTACAGAACCTTGGCCTCTCGTGATGTGTTCAATGATCATTCTGATGCAGCAGTCTACGCTCTTAAATACGATGTATTCTATCGGATCCATCCGAAACACGAATTGATGATAGGCGGACAGATCCAGACTACCAATCATTGGAACAGCCTTACAAAATTCGGATCGGATACAATTCGTTACGATAGAAATAAGGATGGTATTATGGATACAACCGTAGTAACATACCCTGGTAACATAGGAGTCGATTTGAAATTCGGCGATGCAAGCAGGACTTTTGTATATATCAGCGACAAGTATCATATTGCGCCTGACCTGTATATTTCACTTGGTTTGCGCTACGACTATTTTTCATATTCCAGGCAGGGTCAAATCAGTCCGCGCGGCTGCATCGCATACGAAGTTCTCCCGACAACAACACTCTCACTTGCTCTTGGACAATACTGGCAGGAACAACCTCTTCCTTATTATGTTGATTTTCGAAATATCGGTTATAACAAACAGCTTGCCAATACGGAAGCAGATCATATCGTGCTTGGCTTACAGCATATTATGGACGATGGTATAAAATTAAGTGTGGAGACATATTATAAAAGGTTTAAGAATATCGGTGTAGGTGAGGATTTTGTTCATTCCTACATAGATTCGACGTTTTGGTCAGATAAAATCCTTGCTCTCGGTAAAAGGACTTCGTACGGCATAGAATTTCTACTCCAAAAAAAACAGGTCACTAATTATTACGGAACCGTCAGTGTCTCACTTTCAAAAACAATTGATGATGATCCGCGGTTGGGAAAAGAAAGCAGCACTTATCCTTCACAATACGATTATCCGGTTATTCTCAATCTAGTCGGCGGCAAGATTGTGAAAGGAGTCCGCTCATGGTTAAATGATCAAATATTCCTTATTAAATATCCATCGTATATTCTTCCTTTCTCCGACGAGATGGAGATTAGTTTCAAATACCGATACCAGACAGGCGGGCCGTATACTCCCAGAGAGCGTTCCGCTTTTAGACAGTACCGTGAAGGAGGAGTACAGTGGTCACAATTCAGCTGGATAAGTTCAAGAGATATCAACTCAGCTCGATATTCAGATTACAGCAGGTTAGACATTGAATGGATCAGCAGGTTCTACATGCAGAATTGGAATGTTAACGTATATATAGCCATTATGAATGTATTCAATACAAAAAATGTTTTCTATTATAATTACCGGAGTGACGGTACTATCGGAGTGACCTATCAGTTCGGCTTTTTTCCGGTTGGAGGTATAGAAATAGAATTCTAAAATCACATTTTGACCGGAAGAACATTCCCTGTCATACTTGAGAATTGAAGCGGACGAAGAGAGATCGACGACAGCTTTAAACATGTAATTATATATCAGGAAATTGATACGTCCTATATACTAGATGCCGTCGCTCTTCTTCTTACGCCGGTTCATGCATCTTCGTCCTTTACACAATACAAAACGGCCTCGCTTCAATCTAACATTTCCTTGTTTGGTTTTTCTTTCGCGTATCATTCCAAAATAAATACCGGCATTTTTCCGGCAGAATAGCACATAATTCAGAAAATGCATAAAAATAAACCGTGCAAAGGAATAAAGAATGCACTATCTTAGAATAAAGTGAGAATGAAAAAACTGTTCATTAGAAAAAAGTTCCCGAAATGAAAAAATATTTTAATTCAGAATTAGAGCATATTTCGCGCGAATTATTCGATTTGTATGACTCCTATAAGGTGAGCAGTATTACATCCAGCCGCTTCACGCAGGCAGAAATGCTGCGATGGCTGCATCCTTTCGGAGATCAGCATCTTTTTGAAAAATCTGTTTTGGGTAAATCTGCTGAAGGAAGAGAGATCGCACTCTATCGCATGGGAAACGGCCCCGTGAAAGCGATGCTCTGGACTCAGATGCATGGCGACGAACCGACGGCAACGATGGCAATTATGGATGTTTTCAGTTTCTTCTCAAAGAATCCGGAATATATCGTTGCAAAAACGATACTTGAGAAACTGACACTTCTGACAATTCCGATGCTCAATCCGGATGGAGCCGGCTGCTTCACTCGTCGTAATGCTCAGATGATAGATGTGAATCGCGATGCGCTGGCGTTAGCAACGCCGGAAGCAAGGATTCTAAAAGATGCACGCGATCAATATCAACCGGAATATGGATTTAATCTTCACGATCAGGAACCGCGTTATACGGTCGGGATAACGCGGGCAATTACAGCGGTTGCATTGCTTGCTCCGGCAGCAGATGAATCGCGGGGTGACAATCCGGTACGTCTTCAGGCAAAGAAAGTCGCTTCAATGTTCGCTCAAATAATGAGTCTTTTCATTCCCGATAATATTGCAAAGTGGGATGATACTTTCTGTGCGAATGCATTCGGTGATAATATTCAAAAGTGGGGAACAAGTACGGTGCTGATAGAGTCCGGCGGGTGGCGCGCGGATCCCGATAAATTCTTCATTCGCAGACTCAATTGTGTCGGTTTATTGGCAGTATTGTATACAATAGCTGTAGGAGAAATTGGTAACGCAGATGTTGCCTTGTACGAACAGATCCCGTTCAATATGAAACTGGGATGTGATTACATCATTCGGAATGCGGTACTCAAAACAAATGATCATACTGCTCCGATCCGGGTCGATGTCGGCATCAACTTTGATAAACGCGTCAATACGTTAACGGGTCAGATAGATGAGTTGGCGACTATTGTTGACATAGGCGATCTTGACACGTTGACAGCGCTGGAGCAGGAAGTTAATGCCGATGGAGCCGAGTTAGATGCTAATCTCATCAAAATCGAACATCCATTCGAAGCTAATAAAATTAAGTTGCTTTTGAAATATATGTGAGCAGTATGGCCCGCAAAACACAATACCACCCGTCTGTTCCCGCAGTCTCAAAAGCACTGCATAAACGGCAGAAAGAATTTGAAGCGGAGGCGTATCCACATAAAAACATTTTATTCAATTTTGCTTTGCGCACAACAGGCGATAAAGACGACGCGCATGATTTATTGCAGGAAACATTCATGAAAGCGTTCCGCTTTTGGGACAAGTACGAGAAAGGAACAAATATCCGCGCATGGCTTTTTCGCATAATGAAAAATTCCTATATCAACCGTTACCGGAAAGAAACACGTGAACCCGGAATGGTGGACTATGACGACGTTGAGAATTTTTATGATCTAATCCGCGACGACAGCACAGATTCAAACAACCTTCAGAAAAGAATGTACAGCAATATGTTGAGTGATGAAGTGATAGAAGCACTGCAATCACTGCCGGAGGATTTCCGTACGGTTGTTATCTTATGCGATATAGAAGAATTGACTTATGATGAAATTTCTGAATTTCTTAACTGTCCTATAGGAACTGTACGCTCACGGCTGCACCGGGGAAGGAAAATGCTGCAAGAGAAGCTTCATGATTATGCTAAGGACCGCGGCATTGTTACAGACGATAAATTGGACTAAAATCCGGCATCTTTTTTCTAACGGCCTTATGCTCCCATCAGTAAACGACGACCTAATCTTGGCGGTAATTCAGAATTTAAAATCTTGCGCATCGCTGTTTTCGCATCATAAGGACTGCGGATATTTTCGTATGACCATGTGTCCGTATCAAATATACCAAAGCTTAAATCTTTATTTCCATCGCGTGGCTGACCGACGCTTCCGACATTAATAATAAAGCGCTCGCCTTTTATAATACCGCTTACTCTTCCTTTGGCAGAAAATATTGCAGGTGCATGTGTATGTCCGATAAAACAAAGAAATTCTGAAAAACAATGAAGGGCGTTTGATGCAGATATGTTATCAAGAATATATCTCCATTGTTCCGGAAAGCATGGTGAAGCATGTACAAAAAGAACGGCATCTCTTTTTTTTGAAAGTGAAAGCGTACGAAGATAAGAAATATGCTCCTTACGGATATGTCTGCGAGTCCATGCTATAGCCAGACGGGCATCTTCATTAAAGCGTGCAGTGATACCATCATTAAAAAGCGCTTCATCGTGATTGCCTTTTATGACCGTACTGCATCGCTTGCGGATGAGTTCAATGCATTCGTTCGGATTCGCACCGTAACCGACTATGTCGCCGAGACAGATAATTTCATCAACTAATTTACGGTCTATAATCTCCAGCGCTTTTGTTAGTGCTTCAAGGTTGGAATGTATATCGGAGACAATTGCGTATTTCATTAGCTTATTAAGTGAATATAGAAAAACGTCAAATAGAGTGCAACCGGCATCATTTACAAAAAAGGCAGTTAAGTTTTTACTTAAACAGCGATTACATTCTGTCTATGGTTGAACTCTATGAAAACACACGGTATATTGGCATCTACAAGCTATAACTTTACACATTGGCTTTACTGTTATGAAAGAAAAAATATTCATTGCTTTAACATCCGTAATAGCTGCAGTTTTTTTGACGGGATTCAAACTTGGTATTGGATTGTGGACAAATAGTCTCGGAATTCTTTCTGAGGCTGCACACTCCGGCCTTGACCTGCTGGCAGCGGTTATAACATTCTTTGCCGTAATTTATGCCGACCGCCCTGCTGACGAGGATCATCAATACGGCCACGGGAAACTGGAAAATATCTCTGCTTTTGTCGAAACAGTACTTCTAATAATCACCTGTTCATGGATTATCTGGGAGGCTGTCAGCCGTCTTCTTAACCAAACGAATCATGTAGAAGCGAATATTTGGAGTTTCATTGTAATGGGTACATCGATAATAATAGATGTAAGCAGGTCCCGTGCTCTTTACCGGATTGCAAAAAAATACAACAGTCAGGCGCTGGAAGCCGACGCCTTGCATTTTTCCAGCGACGTCTGGTCTTCGCTTACCGTTATTGCAGGATTGTTCTTTGTCCGGATCGGATACCCGGTGTTTGATTCAATCGCTGCTATCGTTGTGGCGCTGCTGGTTCTCTTTGTCAGCTATCGATTGGGCCGCCGTACTATTGATGCGCTTATGGATCGCGTACCGAAGGAACTGGTAAAAGAAATTGAAAAAGCAATAAACTCTGTAGATGGTGTGGAAGAACTGCGTAAACTTCGAATTCGTCCTTCCGGTTCACATATTTTTGTCGATACGGTTGTTGCTATCCGCAGGACTATTTCTTTCCAAAGCGCTCATGCAATCATGGACAGCGTTGAACAGGCCGTTCGAGAAGTCAATAAAAATGCAGATGTGGTTGTACATTCGGAGCCGTTTGAAACGAAGGACGAAACCATCATCGATAAAATTCGAATGGTTGTAATGGAAAAAGGGCTTCGCACCCCGCACAACATCGAAGCACATTTAATAGATGGTAAGTATTTTATTGACTTTGATATGGAATATGCGAAAGGACTTTCATTTGCTGAAGCACATGAAATCTCATCGGACATTGAGCAGCAGATCCAGAATCGACTTTCGTCCGTTGGAAAAGTGACAATTCATATGGAAGAATATGAAGTGCAAGAGCATCCTCTAAACGATGTAACCAAGATCGAAAAAGCTTTATATTCAAAGATTTGTTCGGTTACAGAGCGGCAGAAAGATGTGTTGTCTTGCACGGAATTAATATTGCTGCAGGAAGGGAACAATTACAACGCAACCCTGACGTGTCAGATCGATAAGACCAAAACACTTGACGAAGTGCACCAGATTATTTCTAAGATTGAAGCTGTTCTTTTACAGCAGTTCAAACAATTACGGCGTATTACAATACACGCGGAACCCAAGTGAGCCAATGAGTCTGTGAGCATATGAGCCTGTGAGTATATGAGCCTGTGAGTATATGAGCCTGTGAGTATATAAGCATATGAACTTTTCGGTATAATGGCTTAAAAGTTATTATTTAAAACGGTCCTTTTATCGAACTACTAATTGACTCAAAGGCTCATCTGCTCTACTACGTTTTCTGTTGTTTCTTTTTTGCAGCAGGGAAAAGAATATTATTAAGGATCAACCGGTAGCCGGGTGAGTTTTTGTGCAGGTTCAAATCGGTAGGCGGATCGCCGACAGCATGCTGATAGTCTTCGGGATCATGCCCGCTGTACCATGTGAATGTGCCTCGCCCGAAATTACCATGAATATATCTGACTTCTTCTGTCCCTTCTCGTTCTGCAAGGATTGTGACGGTTCTCTTTATCAGGCTTTTACGAAATGCAGTTGTCTGCCCCATGAATCCTTTTATGATATTGACGTGATTTTGTGTGAGCATTGTTGGTACCGGATCGTACTTGGCTGAGAATTCGAATAGCGTAAAATAATCAGTATATGGACTGCGGAACGGCGGCGGATCGCTTTGAGGAAAGTCAATATCGGAATACTCATAACGAAGAGGATTCATATCGATCTTAAAATTTTCAAATGCAAGCGTCCTGCTGAAATCGAGCTTGGCTTGTGCATCCCGGTCCGGCGGATCGCCGTCGAACATAACATCGGCAATATCTACATTCTCTGCTGCCAGTGAGATATCATAGCTGTCGGTTGCCGAGCACATGGCAAACATAAATCCGCCGCTGCCGATAAATTCCTTTATAGAACGAGCAACCGCTTTCTTTTCTTCGGATACCTTTGTGTAACCGAGACGCTTTGCTTCACGCTCGTAAAGCAGTTGTCGTTCGATATACCATGGTGCATTCCGGAAGGTGGAATAGAATTTTCCGTACTGGCCGGTGAAGTCTTCATGATGCAAATGAAGCCAGTCATATTCGGAAAGTTTCCCGGAGAGCACTTCTTCATCCCATATTTTCGTGTAATGTATTTCTGCGTATTCCAAAGCCATTGTAACTGCGTCATCCCAGGGTTTGAAACCCGGCGGAGCATAGACCGCAATTTTCGGCGCTTTTTCCAGTCGTATTACATCTTGATTATTGTCTTCGCGCTGCACTTCAGCATATATTGACGCGGCTTCACCTGCGGCGAGCGGCTCAAAGAACACACTGCGAACGCGGCATTCACGGGCCAGTACTTCGCTGTAATCCATCATGAATGAACCGCCGCGATAATTTAAAAGCCAGTCCACTTCACCGTTTTTCTCCAATACCCAAAACGCTACACCGTAGGATTTAAGATGATCCGTTTGTTTTAAATCCATTGGGATAAGAAGTTTGGTCTGGGCAAGAATCTGTGGTGAATAAACGAAACTAAAAGAAAGAAAGAAGACAAAATATTTAAAATAAGAAAGAAAAGAACCAATATAATTAGACGGTTTAATACTCA
Organism: uncultured Ignavibacteriaceae bacterium; assembly: GCA_964645575.1. Classification (GTDB taxonomy): domain Bacteria; phylum Bacteroidota; class Ignavibacteria; order UBA10030; family UBA10030; genus Fen-1298. Next base: position 1,924 of record CAZYAM010000054.1, on the reverse strand, counting down.
ATTGCTACTCCGTCCTTTGCTTTTTTGTATAATATCATCCTGACTTTTATATGTTCAGGCAACGCTTTCTTGATATCATACGTTGACGGTTTAATTGAGATCGGTTCTTTGCCGATGCAACCATCGATGCCCTTGGATTCATCCGAAGGATTTGCCAGACGGAAATTTTTCCCCTCTTTATCAGCAACAGCTTTGAGGATTGCTTTCTGAAAACGCAGACCGATGAATGTTTTAACTATCACAAGGTCCTTTACCCAGGCTTCAATGAGTTTTTCGTCGATCTTTGTCATTACCTTCTGGAAATTCTCTATCATTTCGAGGATACGCTTTGTAGCATTTTCGATTGCATCAGGATGTTGTTTCAAATACCATTCTTCCCATTCATGAAGTTCTTTTCCTTCAAACTTCTGAATAAGATCAGACAATTGGCCGACAACTTTTGGGCGAGTACCCTATGAATTTTGATTTGCAAGATTCGTTATCTGTGAGGAATATTTTGGAAATTCAATGGATTCAACTTCTAACATCTCCTTGATTTGTTTGTTTGATAGTTTTAGCTTCATTTGGTTTCCTTGGATTCCAGTCTGTTAACATAATTGATGAATCGGTCCTTCAAACCAAAACTCATATTTAAGTCAACCTCGGCTAATTTTTTCTTTAACAAATGTGCATTGATGAATGTTTTATTCCGCAGATAGACATATGCCAATAACGTTCCCGCGGAATCATACTTCAGATCATCGAATTTTAAAAAAACCTGTTGGTTTCTCGTCACATCCTGAAGATATTTAATGGTTTCAGGGTTATTTCGCTCAATAGCCTTGATTCCAAGAAAACGAACTCGTAGCCCGCTATGTAATTCTATTTCCTCAGAAGAAATTATCCTTTGTACTCTGAAGTATTTCTCCCGCTGTTTTTCATTGCCATTGATTTTTGAACCGAATGAAAGTTTTGTTGGATCCACTTTCTTATCAAATCGAACTTTGTCCCGGAATATATATGGGAGATTATCAATCTCACCAGAATAATCTTTACCTCTTTCATTCCTAATAATGAATTCGAACTGTGCGTCGTCAGTGAAGAGTCCTTTATAAGCCACACCGAGTTTTTTTTGTATAACGGGAAGAAAATCAGGATTTAGTTCAAAGCCGACTGAATTTCGCACGAGGTTTTTTGCTGCAAGGGAGGTTGTTCCGCTTCCTAAAAATGGATCGAGAACAATATCTCCGACAAATGTAAACATTCTAATTAGTCGTTTGGGTAATTCCTCGGGGAACATGGCGAGGTGTCTATCTTGCTTTTCTCCTCCAAAATTCCAGTGACCTGCGAAATATTCATTCCATTCTGAAGTTGTGAGTTTGGATAGTGCCTTAGCCTCATTTGTTGGTTTTGGTGAAGAACCAAGTTTCTTAAAGATGAGTATAAACTCGTAATCAATTTTTATGATCCCGTTTCGTGGATATGGAAATGAACCCATAATTGTAGCGCCGCCGGTTGTGTTGGTCGTCGTCACCTTTTGCCAGATAATTGCGCCCATGTAATCGAAGCCGATCGTTTCGCAAAATTTTATAATTTCAGTACGAATTGGAATAACTTTATATCGACCATAGTACACTGAACGCGCGAATTGATCTCCGATATTCACGCACAAACGGCAACCCGGTTGCAGAACCCTATAGCATTCGCTCCAGACAAGGCTGAGATTATTGATGTAATCTTCGTATGTATGATTGAAATCAATTTGGTTCTTATGCCCGTAATCTTTCAATTGCCAATACGGTGGAGACGTGACAACAAGATTTACACTTTCATCCTGAAGTTCTTCCATCTTTCTCGAATCGCCAATTACTATTTTATGTTGTGTTTTCATTTTACGATGCTTTCGATCTCAATGTCTATCATTAATCTACCAAATTTCTTGACA
>CAZYAM010000053.1:0-18484 GCA_964645575.1 uncultured Ignavibacteriaceae bacterium | reverse complement strand
AGTCGGTAGAGTCTGTTGATTTTTCAAAACGCCCGTTCAAAGTGATTGCTGATAACAAAGAGTATTTTGCCGATGCACTTATTATTGCGACCGGAGCTTCTGCCAAGTGGCTGAACATTCCGTCGGAGGAAGAGTTTAAAGGATATGGTGTTTCTGCCTGTGCTACTTGTGATGGATTCTTTTTCCGGAATCAGCATGTTGCCGTGGTTGGAGGAGGAGATACCGCATTAGAAGAAGCATCTTATCTTACAAATCATGCTTCAAAAGTAACGATCATTCACCGCCGGGATGAACTTCGTGCATCCAAAGCATTGCAGGACAGGGTAAAGAAGAATCCCAAAATAAATTTTATATGGAATTCGGTAATCGACGAAGTTATTGGAATTAAAGACGCTGATACTAAAAAAATGACAGGTCTCAAGCTCAGGAATGTTAAGACAGGTGAAATAACTGAATTGAAGTGCGATGGATTATTCCTTGGAATTGGGCATGAACCGAATACAGCACTCTTTAAAGGTGTCCTTGATATGGATAGTATCGGCTACTTAAAAACCAAACCGTATAGCACAGCAGTGAACATCCCCGGCGTGTTTGCCGCAGGGGATGTTGCAGATCCGAGATATAGGCAGGCCATAAGCGCGGCCGGTACCGGTTGTATGGCAGCAATAGATGTAGAACGATTTTTAGCAGAACAAGAATAAAAATCCCGGGACACGATGGGAGTAAAGTAAATAATACAGGCAGTCTTTTGAAGAGATTATTTTCATTAGGACTTTCATTGAGTGAAAATCAAATCTCGATGGATGCATAGACTCTTCAATTGTACAATTTGGACGGAAAAATACAGGAGAAAGCAGGCGTTTGTTCTATTAGACCCCATATTTTTTGTTCATTGCGTTTGTATCAAAAAATGCTCATTTTACATATTCTTCCCAGCTTGGATTGACTTTCCGCCCTCTATTTCATAATTTATTGTGTTATAATAAGTTACACAGAACCGGAGGAGGAATAACCTCCGGTAGAAAAACAGGAGCTGCTGCAAGGATACTCGGAAAAAGAAAAACCAATAGAGTAATTCCTGGAAGTTTGCACTTTTAAAAGATAAGGAGCAATACAAAGATTAGCGAAGTGAAACAACTTCGATCTTTATTATTCCCTAAAAAGCTATGTCTAAGACTGCGAAATGGATTATCGGTATTATTGCTGTTCTCGTATTTTTATTCGGTTTATTTATTCTGGTGTTATTTTCTTGGGTATTCTCCGATGAAAGTGACGGGGTGCTTGGTTCCGGCGGAGAGAAAATTGCAGTTATCGAACTGAAAGAAGAGATTATTTCTTCAGAAGAAATAGTCCGGCAATTTAAGAAGTACCGGGAAAATAAATCGATACGGGCTATTGTTTTTCGTGTTGAATCTCCGGGCGGCGGAGTAGCCGCCAGTCAAGAGATCTACGAAGAAGTAAAAAAAACGCGAGATGCCGGAAGACCTGTCGTTGTTTCTATGGGATCCGTTGCGGCGAGCGGCGGTTATTATGTTTCATGTGCTGCAACGAGAATTGTTGCGAATCCGGGTACGCTTACCGGGAGCATCGGGGTCATTTCTCACTTCTTGAATTTTGAGCCGTTAATGAAAAAAATTGGTGTCGAAGAGACGACCATGAAAACAGGGAAGTTTAAAGATATCGGCTCGCCTTTTCGCAAAACCACGGAAGAAGATAAGCGATACTTCCATATGGTGCTCAACGATGTTTACGATCAATTTGTAGATGCAATTGTGGAAGAGCGGGATCTCGAACGGGAACAAGTTTTAAAATATGCCGATGGCCGTGTTTTCACAGGACGACAGGCAATGAAATATGGATTTGTCGATACACTCGGTACAATGGAAGATGCCGTGAGTATTGCAGCAGAATTAGGCGGTGTTCAGGGTAAGCCGAATATCGTAAAAGAGAAAAAGAGGAAAGCATTTTTTGAAAGACTTATTGGTGATGCGGCTGCTGAAGCAACAAAAATAGGGCAAGATTTTTTACAACAGCCGGTTTTGCAGTACCGATTTATATCTCCCGACTAATATTTGAGGAGGATTCGTGACCAAAGCAGATATAGTAGATGTTATTGCATCAGCAACCGGGTTAACGAAAGTAGAAACCGAAGCTGTTGTGGATGGATTCATTACAACGGTTATCGGTGCGATGAGGGACGGAAAGAATATAGAAATTCGCGGTTTCGGAAGCTTTAAAGTGAAAAAACGCAAGAGCCGGGTTGCCCGCAATCCACGCACTGGTGCCCAGGTGAATGTAGATGAACATTTTGTTCCGACATTCAAAGTTTCAAAAGAAATGAAGCAGATTGTGAATGAAAACCTTCAGAAGGAGCTTCTTAGTGATTAGAATGAAATTAGATTTATTCTTTACATGACATATTATTTTTTAGCGAAATCAGGAAACGAGTTCAATAACTTTAACTTGATACAACTCACACATTATAGATGAAAAAAAAGAAAGGATACGCGTATGCCCTGTGGCCGTAAACGAAAACGCCATAAAATGGCGACTCACAAGCGCAAGAAGCGTCTGCGGAAGCAGCGTCATAAGAAGAAATAACTTAGGTTTATATCCTTTCGCCTGTCGCTCGTATCTCTTGCGACAGGCAGAATGCGGATTAGCGCAGAGTGAGTTTCTGTTGTGAGTTGAGAATTGAATAAATGGAAGTCTTGTTTTTTAAAAATAAATTAATCGGAGGTTGTGATGGGACAGGAAAATGATGGCATGGCGAAGGGACTTATTGCAGGATTTATCGCCGGAAGTATTGTTGGCGCGGCAATTGCACTCTTGTATGCTCCCAAGACGGGAAAAGAGTTACGTGCAGACATAAAAGAAAAGACAGGTGATGTGATGGAAGACGCACAGGAATATATGAATCGTGCGAAATCGAATGCTGTGGATATAGTAAACGAAGGGAAGCGAAAAGCCGCCACACTTGTAGATGATGCCCGCCGTAAGGCCGACTCTATACTTGGTGATGCCGATAGAGTTATTAACAATGCACGCAGCAAGACAGAAGGAACAAAGAATACTCAAGCTTCATAGAATTTATTAATTTATTATATCGGACCCAGAAAAAGGGAAACTCGAGTGGAAACATTATCTGAAATACTAAAAATAGTGCTATTGTTCAGCGCTTCCGCGTTATGCATCTACCTTGTTGTAGTACTCGTCCGCTTCAATGCGTTTATAAGAATTTTACAGATTGAATTAATCGATCTAACCAAAAATCTGAAGCCCATCCTCGAAAATCTCAACACGGTAACAGATAAACTGCGATTGGTTGCCTCAAAAGTGGAAGATCAGGTCGATATGATCCATGGAATGTTTCTTTCGTTTAGGCGTATTACTGAAAATATCACGCGGCTTGAAGAAAGCTTTCAAATGCGCTTGGAAGAACCGCTGATGCGTGTAGGCGCGATGTTCGGTAATATTATTAACCGTGTTGTGTCATTTTTTACCCGGCGTTCGCAGGAATTTTTTTAATCATTACCAGTAAAAGAAATCTATGCTGACGGTGGAAGCCTGCCGCCGTTGTTATTATTTCACTTAAAGGAGATACTATTGTGTCAAAAGCGATAAGCAAAGAATATACAATCGATAAAATCCGTAATATTGTGGTTATCGGTCATGGCGGTTCCGGAAAAACGACGTTGACCGAGTCGTTAATGTTTGTGGCAGGAGCCGCTACACGAATGGGGCGTATCGAAGATGGATCTACTATTTCCGATTATCATGCAGACGAAATCGAACGTAAAGTATCCATAAATGCAGCCGTGCTGCATGCTGATTGGCAGGGAACAAAAATTAACATTCTCGATACTCCGGGATATTCGGACTTCACAGGCGAGGTTATTGGTTCTTTACGTGTTACCGACCTTACCGTCGTTGTCGTAAAAGCTGTTGAGGGTGTTGAAGTTGGGACGGAAATTGTCTGGAATTATGCAAAAAAAATGAATGTACCCGCTCTACTTGCGATTAATAAAATCGATAATGAAAATGCTGAATTTGATCATGCAGTGGCATCAGCCAAAGAACGATTCGGTCATGATGTCGTTCTTGTGCAGTTTCCTGTAAATCAAGGCCTGCCATTTGATACTGTTGTCGATGTTTATAGGATGAAGGTGTTGAAATATAACAGGGACGGAAGTGGAAAATTTACGGAAAGCGATATTTCCGCTGATTTGAAAGAGAAAGCGGATAAGCTTCATGAAGAATTGATCGAGAAAATAGCAGAAACCGATGAAGCATTAATGAATAAGTTTTTTGAGGACGGTACACTGAAAGATGCCGATCTTGAAAAAGGATTCTGCACTGCACTGCTCAACCGGAAAATATTCCCTGTCTTTTGCATCTCTGCTTCACAAAGTATCGGTATAAGCCCGTTAATGAGTTATATTACAATGTACGGGCCTTCGCCAAAAAACCGCGGCAAAGTTAAGGCAATCAATCCAAACGATAAAAAAGAAATTGAAGTCGAACCCGATGTGGCCAAAGAACCATCATTATTCGTTTTTAAAACAGTTTCGGAAGAACACGTAGGTGAGTTATCTTTCTTCCGCGTGTACTCAGGTACTATTACGCCGGGATTGGATCTTGTTAATCAGTCCAATGGTAAAAGTGAGCGTCTTGGACAACTCTTTGTTATGAAAGGGAAAGAGAGAGCCGAAATTACAAAACTTGTTGCCGGTGATATAGGTGCGGCGGTTAAGTTGAAGGACACGCACACGAACAATACACTGAGTAGCAGAGCGTTCCCTGTTTTATACCCATCGATTGCATTCCCGGATCCGGTAATCCGTATGGCGATTCATTCCAAATCAAAGGGAGATGAAGATCGCATGGCGAACGGATTACATTCATTGCATGAAGAAGACCCGACGTTTATTGTCACGGTAGACGGCCGGCTTAGTCAAACAGTTATTGCCGGCCAGGGAGAACTCCATTTACTGATCGTTACAAAACGCCTTAAAATGAAATATGGCGTGGATGTTGACCTGACTGAGCCGAAGATCCCCTATAAAGAAGCGATTCGTGCAACTGCACCTGATGTGGAATATAAACACAAGAAACAGACCGGCGGGCGTGGACAGTACGGTCATGTTCATATCAAGATTGAACCGCGGTCCCGTGGAACGGGATTTGAATTTGAAGATGCCGTTGTCGGCGGTGTAGTGCCGGGGCGTTTTATACCTGCAGTTGAAAAGGGTATCGTTGAAGTAATGCAGAAAGGTGTCCTGGCGGGATACGAAGTGGTGGATTTAAAAGTAACTATTTTCGACGGCACGTATCATGCAGTGGACTCGGACGAGCATTCATTCAAAATCGCCGGTGCAATGGCTTTTAAAAAAGGAATTATGGAAGCAAAACCTGTTCTTTTGGAACCGATCAATATTATTGAAGTCACTGTACCAGAGGAATATATGGGTGATGTGATGGGCGATCTCTCCGGGCGGCGCGGGAAGATTCAGGGTATGGAAGCAGAAGGGCATTTCCAGAAAATCAAAGCAAGCATACCAATGGCGGAAATTCATAAATACTCCACAATTCTTCGTTCGATGACACAAGGCCGCGGAATTTATAAAACCGGTTTTTCGCATTATGACGAAATGCCGCGCGAAGCAGCGGAGAAGGTAATTGCTGAGAGCGAGAAAGCAAAAGTAGAAGAGGAATAGGATGTTTGCGGTAGGGGTTCAATATATTGAACCCCTACACTGGAAATTATTCATTGGACAGGCTGAACTTTTAAAATCGAATTGACTTTTTCCAGAAGTGCTTTCAGAGTAAATCCTTTCGTAAGGTATTCTACTGCAGCTCCGGTTTTCCATTCTTTTTCCGATTGTGCGTAATGAGTCATAATAATTACGGGAATATTTGAGGTTTCGGGAAATTCCTTCAATGTTTCCAGCATAAGAAAGCCGTTTAAATTCTCCATTATAACATCGCTGATTATCAGGTCGGGAGATTCTTGCTTTGCTAATTCCAATCCTTTGAGTCCATCTTCGGCTTCCAGTGTTTCATAACCGCCTTTTAATTTTAGAGAAATAGAGATGGATTTACGCACTGCTTCATCATCATCAACCACTAATATCTTTTTTGCCATAAAATGAACTCCTATTGTAATTTTCATGTTAACCTACAAAGTTCCTGTTATAAATACAATAGGACATTTCCTGATTTACTGCCCGATTCCCTTTGGAATATATTAACTCTTAAAATGTTGAGTTTTTCGAGCATTAATTACATGTTTTTTTTCGATGCTGCAATTTATGTGATTGAAGTCACTAAGAACATCGTTTTCCCGTTTCCCTATTTTTCTGTATCTTAGTCTTTACTTATGGGAAAAAAGAAATCCAAAGATAACCTTCGGAAGGTATCTGAGTTTGGTCAAGGCAACCTTCCGAAGGTCACCAAATTTCCTTCCGATATCATTATCCGTGGTGCGAGGATCCATAATCTTAAGAACATCAACCTTATGCTGCCTCGTAACAAACTCATTGTGTTTACAGGTGTCAGCGGCTCCGGTAAATCGAGCCTCGCGTTTGATACAATTTATGCGGAAGGACAGCGCCGTTATGTTGAAAGCCTTTCCTCCTACGCCCGTCAATTTCTCGAGCGGATGGAAAAACCGGATGTCGATCTCATTCAAGGAATCAGTCCGGCCATCGCTATTGAGCAAAAGACAACTTCGCGCAATCCGCGTTCAACTGTAGCTACAACTTCCGAGATCTACGATTATCTTCGTTTGCTTTTTGGGCGTATCGGACAAACATATTGCCGCGTTTGTGGAAAACCGGTGAAACGTGATACGGTTACGACTGTCGTTGATCGGCTTCAGCAAGAACCGGAAGGGACAAAAGTCTATGTAATGTTCCCGATGCATGATCATCCGGGAAGAACGGTAAAAGAGGAAATCGATGTTCTTAAAAAAAGGGGCTTTTTCAGGCTTGTCGTAAACGATGAGCTTATTGATTTGAACGTAACTGCTTTTAAGGCAAAATCTAAAAAGGGACTTAATGTTCTTGTAGATCGCCTTATCATTCGAAAGGATAATGCAGAAAGCATGACAAGGCTTGCAGATTCCATACAAACGGCATTTGAAGAAGGAAGCGGATATGCTCTGGCTTTGGTATTGGAATCGAAACAGCAATTAAGATTCTCCCGGCATTTTGAGTGTATGGAAGATAATATCCGCTATGAAAATCCTGAGCCGAGGTTCTTCTCGTTTAATAATCCTGTCGGAGCTTGCCCGACTTGCCAGGGATTCGGAAGAATTATCGGGATTGATATGGACCTTGTTGTGCCGGATCCTACGAAGACAATTCGGAACGGAGCCATATTACCATGGACATTTCCGCGCTGGCGCGAATATTATATCGACCTGCTACGTGCTGCAAAAGACCATGGCTTGCCGGTTGACGTTCCGTTTAATGATCTGACAAAAGAACAGCTCGCACTGGTTATGAACGGCGGTAAGGGATTTGACGGCATACATAAATATTTTAAATACATCGAGCGTAAATCGTACAAATTACACTATCGTGTGTTTCTCAGCCGATTTCGCGGATATACGACTTGCGATGAATGCGGCGGGTCGCGCCTGCGTAAGGAAGTACTCAATGTCCGGGTAGGCGGAAAAAATATCCATGATATTGTCCGGATGACTATTGAAGAAGCAAACCGGTTCTTTCAGGAAATCCGCCTTTCAAAGTATGAAGAGGAAATAGCAAAGCGTATTCTGGAAGAAATTCGCAAACGGCTTCGCTTTCTTGATGGAATAGGATTAGGATATATCACACTTGATCGATTAACAATGACGCTCTCCGGTGGAGAGTCGCAGCGCATAAATCTTGCTACGTCTCTCGGTTCTTCCCTGATGGGGTCGCTTTATGTTCTTGATGAGCCCACTATCGGCTTACACCCGCGCGATAATCACCGACTTATCAGCTTGCTCAAGTCTTTACGCGATATAGGCAATACAGTGATAGTTGTTGAACATGATGATGAGATGATGCGCGAAGCTGATATAATTGTGGATATCGGCCCGGGAGCGGGCGAACATGGCGGTGAGATTGTATTTAATGGGACAATGGATCAGCTTCTTCAGCATCCGGCATCTCTAACGGCCAAGTATCTCAATGGTTCTCTCAGTATTCCGACGCCTAAATCAAGAAGGCCGGACAAGGAGCAATCGATCTTTATCCACGGTGCAATGGAAAATAATCTGAAGAATATTGATATTCGGATTCCATTGAATATGTTTGTATGTGTCACCGGTGTAAGCGGTTCAGGAAAAAGCACGCTTGTGCATAAAGTACTGTACGCAGGAATTGTTAAACGTAAAGGCAGGGATAATAAATCCGCGAGTTTGCCTGCCGGTTTATTGGTTGGCAGGTGCAGAGATATAGAAGGAATTGATTCAATTAACCATATCGAATTGGTAGACCAATCGCCGATCGGAAGGAGTCCGCGTTCCAATCCTGTTACATATATAAAAATATTCGATCTTATACGCGATTTGCTTGCCCGTACGCCGGCCGCGAAGACACACGGTTATACACCGGGGCATTTCTCATTCAATGTGCCCGGAGGGCGCTGTGAAGTATGTGAAGGAGACGGTTTACAGAGGATCGAAATGCAGTTTCTCGCGGATATTTTTCTTCCATGCGAGTCATGTAAAGGAAAGCGATTTAAGCAGGAAATTCTCGATGTTAGATATAGAGGCAGGAACGTAGACGATATTCTGAATATGACGGTAACAGAAGCGATAGAGTTCTTTTCCGGTTCTGCAGAAAGCAGGAGGATAGCAAAACGGCTTAAGGTTTTGTATGATGTCGGACTCGGATATCTAAGGCTTGGACAGCCGGCAACTACGCTCTCCGGCGGCGAGGCGCAGCGCATCAAACTTGCGCATCACCTTTCGGCTTCCGAGCAGGAAGGCAGTGCGCTTTTCATTTTCGATGAACCTACTACCGGACTGCATTTTGACGATATCGCTAAACTTCTAAAATGTTTCGATGCTTTAGTTGAAGCCGGACATTCGATTCTGGTTATCGAACACAACATGGATGTCGTAAAGTGCGCAGACTTTGTTATTGATTTGGGCCCGGATGCAGGCGAGCGTGGCGGAGAAATTGTCGCCACAGGGACACCGGAAGAGATTGCAAAGAATTCCCGCTCTTATACAGGGAATTTTTTAAAACGATATTTCTAAGATATTTAATTGTATCATAAATGTAATTGTAGATCAGTATGATTCAGCAATACTAGATTTTTTTTTATATATTATTTGTAGTAAGTCTAATCATTATATTAGGTCACACTCTTGAGTACAAATAGCAATATAGGCGCTTTGATTTCTCGAAAGTTACGAAGGGTTGTTCGGAATCTGCCAAATCTTTGGCAGGGTTACAATATTTATGTGAACCGGAATAAGCTCAGCTTGATAGACACTGTTTTTAGGCAATTCTACCCGCAAGCACGCTCATTTGCGGATCTTGGAGGAGTCTGGAAGATAAATGCTGCCTACAGTATTCATACAATCAAGAAATATCAAATCAACAAATCATTTCTTGTTGATACTGATATTCCATCCACGCTCATCACAAAACTGAAACGATTTAATAATTTGCAAGTGATAAAAGGCGATTTTGCATCGTCATCAGTCATAGAGAAAGTGGGGAATGTAGACGTGATCTATCTTTTTGATGTCTTGTTACACCAGGCAAATCCCGATTGGGATCAGATTCTTGAACGATATTCGTGTAATTGTTCATGTTTTGTGATATACAATCAACAATTTATTCGAGGAGATGAGACAATTCGGCTTACCGACCTTCCATTCGGTGAATATATTTCTATCGTTTCGGATCACGGGGAAGATATAGCGCGTTACATATATGATCACAGAGAAGAAATTCATCCCAAGTTCAATAAACCATGGAAGGATATACACAACATCACGCAATGGGGTATCACCGATAGGGGACTGAGGAATACCATGACTCGATTGGGATTTAAAGAAGTGTTTTACAGGAATTATGGGATGTTTATTAACCTGCCCGCATTCGAAAACCATGCATTTATTTTCTTACGGTCGTAATGATTGATTTTAGTCGCCATTGATAAGAAATCGATCCAATTGTATCTTGCTTAGTATTATTTTAGTCTCGATTCATTTTATGAAGGATTAAATGTAACAATACAATTATTCAAATCGTACACAGCACGCTCCATTATTGATTACTTCACGGAACGGAAAAATGCAGGTATACTTAGGAAGTTGAGACAAAACAAATTGAGCCATAAAATAGAGAGCAAGTATCAGGTTTGGCAGGAAGGGAGTCATGCTGAAGAGATAACGACGGATGAGATGATGCATCAGAAGATAGAATATATACATAACAATCCTGTTCGCCGAAATAATTTAATCAATCTTCAAAAATAGACTAGGTATTTTTTTTTTTAAAAAAAAAGTACTTGACTCCAATAAAGTAAAGCGTTAAACTTTACTTGAGGGATATCTATCGGTAGCGGGGCAATTAGATTTAGCTACTGCTCCTTCAAAGTCATAAAACTTAATTACAATTATTTGCTCAACAGGTGTGGTGTAGTATGTTACCGAAGAATTTTCGGTTCGACTGTCGAGCTAAGTTCTGGGGAAAAATATTAATTTACATATAATAGCGCAGTTTCAACTCTTGCATTTTTTAAAAATTACAATTACTCAAAAATAAGTCATATGAAAGTAAAACCTTTTTCTATGTTGTCATTGCTGACGCTTCTTTTACCGACAAGCCTGATATCTCAAACCACCGACCATCCGTCTGTATTTATTTCAGTAAATATTGGCGGTTTTATAACTGCATATGAGGATTTTAGCAAAGTTTATGATTCGAATATTGGTTTTGCTTTTGGGGCTGGATTGGGATTGCCTCTAACGAACAAACTGTACATTTACGGGAAGGCCACCTACTTTGCAAAGAAAGGTGTTCCTGTAGTTTCCACCTACAATTACCAAAACGGCATTCTCGTTAACATTGTAGAAACGAGAGATGGAAGCGCCTCATATAAGCAATGGATATATAACGGTGGGCTCCAATACAATTTTACATTGTCTGACGAGTATAATCTGGAAATAAATAGTGGAGTCACATATACAAGTATTATCGAAGAAAAGAAAAGCTCGAATGTGTCTTCGTTCCTTAACTCTTCTGGTGTGCTCGGATTATTTTGCGGAGTTGGAATAGAGAAAAAGTTCCAAGAAAGTCCGTTCGCAGTTTTTACCGAGCTGCAGTATAACTACTCGCGCAAGGATATCATTGTTGCTGTTGGTAACTATAGCGGAATAAATATGACGTTGGGTCTACGTTACTTTTTTTGATTCTAAATAAAAGTAATATCGGATAAAACCTTTATTAAGGAGGTGGAATCAACAGAATAGCAATAGGATGGCATAAATAATCCTCTTCTCGTTGGCTAGAACGAGAAGAGGTATTACACAAACAAAACGGGTAAGTGTCCTCCACGAGCTATCTCAACTGACGCACACAAAATGTGTGCATTCAGCAGATGTGGAGTATCCCTTTTTGTTTGCTTCTAGCAAAATAATAAAAAAAACATAATATACTAGGAGATTTGTCATGGTTCATTTCCGAAAATATGATCGCTTCCTGATTTCCGTAATGCTGGCATTCCTCTCTTTTCCTGCAATTGTTCTCTGTCAAAGCAGAACGATATCTGCCAGTGTCCAAGTCACGGCAACTGCTATTAACCGTTTTATTGCAGCACAAACATTCCCGACGTTAAACGGATCAGCATCTGAATATACATATAATGTTTTCATTACAAATCCTGTTGTTCAGCTTAATACAAACTCAGCAACAGTGCAATTTACAATTCAAGCCAATACGAGCGCCGGCAATTATACTTTCAACGTACAGCCAACAATTACAATTCCCAATCTTAACGTCACTGCTTCTCAGATTATTGCAACGCTTCAGGCATTCGAATCGTTGATTAATTTGCGCACTGATATTCCATCATGGCTTAAACCGGTTATTGTTAGTGGTTATAACAATCTTAATTTGGTTATATACCCATCTAAGCTTATTGACTATGCGAATTCAACCGTGCCGGATTTTATTACCATACAAGTTACAGACATAGGTCTTGCGCTTTCTGTGACTCCAGGAATAATGACATTTACTATCTCTGCTGTCGTGCAGGGCACACCGCCTTCATTTACCGCTCAGTGGATGGGGACTGGTGGCGGATTTGTTAGCATCAGGTTTGGAAGCAGCGTCGCAACAACGGTGAAACAAGTAAAAGTCTATAGCAGTGTACCACAAGAAGTATATGCAAATACTAATCAAAACCTACCAATAAGCAAAGGCGGGTATTCTACTCAAATTAATATATCGAACTATTTATCGGTTGGCCAATACTATATAGTAGTTGTATTCCAATCACCAATAGGAGAATATCTAAGAAGATATGGCCTCCCATTTGGTTTGAGAAATAATAACATATGGTATGATGCAGGCTTAATTTCATCTATCAATTAAGAAACCGTGAAAGGAAATACAAATGAAGAACGATTTGATAAGAAACATATTTATGACTGCCTTGTTTCTATCGTTTCTCACGACAGTGTGTTATTCGCAAGGCGATGTCAACCTCCAAATAAGCGAAGGGAGTATTAATCAGGCTCTTCAATCGATCATTGATGCCAAAGCAATTAATTTTTCGAAGTTTGATGGATCGTATGGCGTCAGCGACTATAACATCAACATAACTGGTGCTACGGCCCATTTGATAGGTAACTCATCAACAAATATTTCAATTGATTTATCGTTTACTGCAAGAGCTTCAATTCATCTTGTTTTCATCCCTAGCTTCGATGTGAATCTGTCTCCTACTTTAACACTCAACGGGCAGGTCACCCTAGCACCACAAGGACAAGGTTATAAATTAATAATAACACCACAAAGTATAACTAATTATTCTGCAACGGTTCCTTTCTTAGATATGCTCGTGCAGGATTTAACGAATGGTTTTATAAAACAAATACCTGAAATATCGTTTGTCTCTTATACCTCGCTCTTGCCGGGTATTATAGCTTCTTATTTTACTTCAGGTACTCCGACTTTGACGATCACAAACGGTATGGCAACTCTCTCGCTCACCATTGCACCTCTACCATTTTCAGCCACAGGTGGAACGATAACGTATTCAGGTGGCAAGACGATACATAAATTTACTGGATCATCTTTTTCAGCTACAGGCGGAACGATAACTTATTCAGGTGGCAAGACGATACATACATTTACTAGTAGTAGTGGAACATTTTCTTGCACTGGAAGTGGCAATGTGGAAGTTCTTGTTGTTGGTGGTGGAGGAGGTGGAGGAGGAAGTTGGTCTGGAGGTGGTGGAGGAGGTGGTGGTGTAGTTAATAGTTCATATTCTGCCAGTGGAGATATTACTGTTACAGTTGGCAGTGGCGGAAATTCGATGAGTAATGGTGGGGCGTCTGTTTTTGGAACACTTACTGCTAATGGTGGAGGTGCGGGTGGAGGGTATATTACTGCGGGTTACAATGGCGGCTGTGGTGGAGGTGCGGGGGGTAGTAGTGTTTTTAAAAATGGTGGAACAGGAAATCAAGGGTATAATGGTGGAAGTGGTTTTTATAGGGGTTGGAGTCGCACCGTTGGCGGAGGTGGAGGTGGCGCAGGCGCAAATGGTGCTAACTATGATGTCAGGCCTGATGGTGGTGCTGGTTCAACTTATTCAATAAGTGGAACGTCTTATACTTATGGTGGCGGCGGCGGAGGTGGTTGTGAAAGTACCAGTGATAGTCCTGGTATGGGAGGTTTAGGTGGAGGTGGTAATGGTAAAAATACTGCCGGAAATGGATATAGTGGAACTGCAAATACAGGTGGTGGAGGTGGTGGAGCAGGTGGAACAGTTTCAGCTACAGGTGGTAATGGTGGTTCAGGAGTTGTCATAGTGAGTTACCCTACTACTAGTAGTAGTGGAACATTTTCTTGCACTGGAAGTGGCAATGTGGAAGTTCTTGTTGTTGGTGGTGGAGGAGGTGGAGGAGGAAGTTGGTCTGGAGGTGGTGGAGGAGGTGGTGGTGTAGTTAATAGTTCATATTCTGCCAGTGGAGATATTACTGTTACAGTTGGCAGTGGCGGAAATTCGATGAGTAATGGTGGGGCGTCTGTTTTTGGAACACTTACTGCTAATGGTGGAGGTGCGGGTGGAGGGTATATTACTGCGGGTTACAATGGCGGCTGTGGTGGAGGTGCGGGGGGTAGTAGTGTTTTTAAAAATGGTGGAACAGGAAATCAAGGGTATAATGGTGGAAGTGGTTTTTATAGGGGTTGGAGTCGCACCGTTGGCGGAGGTGGAGGTGGCGCAGGCGCAAATGGTGCTAACTATGATGTCAGGCCTGATGGTGGTGCTGGTTCAACTTATTCAATAAGTGGAACGTCTTATACTTATGGTGGCGGCGGCGGAGGTGGTTGTGAAAGTACCAGTGATAGTCCTGGTATGGGAGGTTTAGGTGGAGGTGGTAATGGTAAAAATACTGCCGGAAATGGATATAGTGGAACTGCAAATACAGGTGGTGGAGGTGGTGGAGCAGGTGGAACAGTTTCAGCTACAGGTGGTAATGGTGGTTCAGGAGTTGTCATAGTGAGTTACTCTACAGGAGGACTTGCCAAAAGTTCGCAAGACAATAATAGGGCACTCGCTGAAGAGCCGGTACCAGTACCGACAGAGTACGGTTTAGCGCAGAACTATCCCAACCCATTTAATCCGACCACAGTAGTCAATTATCAATTGCCTAATGATGGAACACGATTCTTGGTGTCCTTAAAGGTATACGATATATTGGGAAGAGAAGTAGTGGCATTGGTTGATGGAATGAAGGAAGCCGGATATTATTCAGCCACGTTTGATGCTTCACGCCTCGCAAGCGGAATTTACTTTGCGCGGATCATAGCATCGCCGGAAGACGGCAATGAACCATTTATTAAGATCGTTAAAATGCTGTTGATGAAGTAGTTTAGTAATTAAGCCTATGAGTCATTGAGCCAATAGGCAATTAGAATAAAAAGCAGAAGCATAAATAAGAAGCCTCGTCGCAGTTGCAGACGAGGCTTCTTATTTGAAAGAATTTGATTTACAGCTTTTAAAACAACCCGCCGAACGTCAGCATAATAAATAGTCCGCCGAAGTTTTTCATATAGCCGCCTTCCATTATTTCGATGCCGCTCGGGAACGGTGCAAGGAAGTATTTAACGCTCAAACCCGACATCGATCCTTTATCCATACCGAAATATACACCGGCTCCGATAAAACCGCCAAGAGTGTATCGCGGACTTCCGTACTTCAGGCTTGTAAAGAAATCGATTTTTTCTCTATAGGGATATCCGAAGAAATCGTATGATATTTGATCCGATACATAAGGAGCAACGAACACCATCGTCGGCCCGATACCTGCAGCGATGAACGGGCGGAGATTATCAACGATGTCGTCTTTGAACAACCGGTACTGTGCGCTTACAGTTAATGGAATAAGAAGCAGCCGATTCTTCTTATTGGGAATGAAGCTTTCTCCGTAATAGTTATACTGTTCAACTTCCGCATCATCTTTTACATCGGAAATCGCGAGGTTGAACACCAGCGACAATTCATCGTTTATTTCATGCTTATAGAAAGCGCCTAATCCGAAACCATTATTGGATAGAAGGATATCGAAACCCCAAACGTGTACAGTCGGATTATAACTTTGTTCCTGTATTAGATTTGGATTGGATGGCGTAAAGATGATGGTCGTATCCGGTGCAATCTGTGCTTGCGCCGATGTGTATGTCAACGAGAGAAATATAAAGAGAAGGAATAGAATACTGCGATATTTATTCATTTTACTTCTCATCATGTTCAATATATTAAACGTATAAATATTATAAAAGATTCCGTGGAAAAATATTCGTCTATTGAGTTTACCGAACCGAAAAAATACAGAATTTCAGGTATTTTGTCTCAGGCATTGCCGGAATAATCGGATGATCCGGAGCTGCGCCTGAAAATTCAAGGAGCTGTATATTCCGTTTTGCTTTCACTGCGGCCTGTTCGATTGCGGAAAGAAATCCGTCATCTGTAATATGATGCGAGCAAGAAGCCGAGACGAGATATGCGCCCGGTGTAAGAATCCGCAGGGCTGCTGCATTGATTTCTTTATAGCCCCGAAGTGCAGCCGGAATATTCTTTTTACTTTTTGTAAAAGACGGCGGATCAAGGATGATCATATCATATCTTTTTCTATCCTCTTCCAGTTGTTTTAATGCATTAAGTACGTCTCCGGTTATAAAATCTACGTTGGCGGTATTAAGACGGGCATTTACATACGCTTTTGATACGGCAGGTTCGGATATGTCTATTCCGCGTACCGATGCCGCCTTGGCTGCTGCGGCATGAAGTGCAAATCCACCTTCGTTGCAATAACAATCCAATACCGCAGAACCGATTGCATAGCGATGGATTGATTTGCGATTTTCACGCTGATCGAGGAAGAATCCGGTCTTTTGCCCATGAAGGATATCGACCTCGAACTTAACGCCATCATTATCAATTATTGTAATACTTGGATTTCCACGTAAAACCTTCTTTTCTACGGGTAATTCTTCCAGGGTGCGGATTGCCACATCGTTGCGTGCAACGATGGCTTTTGGGTGGAATAAGGATTCCAGGACATCGCAGATTGGAGCAATTTGTCTTTCCATTCCCGCAGAAAATATTTGCATTGAGATGAACTCGTTATATTTATCGATGATGAGTCCGGGCAGGAAATCACCTTCACCATGAACAAGGCGAAATGTCTCCTCACCGGGGTAGAGTTTCTGGCGTAAAACAAGTGCCTGTTGGATTCGGTGTTCAAAAAAAATCGTTGAGATATCTTCCTGCTCAGTTGTGAGAAAGCGAAAGGCGATAAGTGAATGGGGATGAAAAAAACCAAGCCCAAGAAATTTACCGTCATGCCGAAGCAGTTCGATAATATCTCCCGCTGCAGGATTACCGCGAAGAGAAGCAATCTCATTGCTGAATACCCATTGATGTCCGGAAACAATTCGATGTTCTTCGTTCTTTTTAAGCAAAATTTGTTTTTTCACAGGGGCAAATTAGAGAGTTTTTGAGGTATAAGCAAGCTGATGTGTTTTAATTGTCAAATGAGGTACTTTACATTGAATTAAAAGATGGTAAATTTATATATTCATCTTAAAATAACGTAAGGGGTGACAATGACATTAAAGCATTTTTTATATCAATTGACTATCTTTACATGTATTTTTTTTATGTGCAATTTGTTTTCTTGTTCGGAGTCATCAACCGGCGGATCAGATTCCGGAGGCGAACTCTTTATCAAACTTCACGATGCGCCTGCAGATTTTCAACAAGTGAATATTTCTATTAATCTTGTCTCGGTTCATAAAGCTGGAGACAATACGAATTTAGGCTGGGTAATTGCAAGTGAAAATTCAGTAGATTTCGATTTATTGACTCTTCGAAACGGTAGAAGTGAGCTGTTAGTTTTGAATAAAATCGATGCCGGAAATTACGATCTGATTAAATTGCATTTCGGGCCATGTACTGTTGTTGATAACGGAACTGAATATTTGTTGGATCTCGCTTCCGCTCCTGTTTTCGACCAAATATTAGATTTTAATTTTGAAATCGAGGGAGGCAGGCAGACTCAGTTATCGCTCGATTTTGATGTAAGCCGTTCTATAAGTAAGAGCGGATTTAATTATCGTCTTTCGCCGGTAATTCGTGTGCAGAACACATTGCTTTGCGGCTGGATATCGGGTTCGATTATTGATACTGTAAACGGCAGAAACAGTATCCCTTCAACTATTTATACTTGGACAGGATTGGATTCTGTATCCACACAAAATGAATTGTCAACCGGTTCATTCCAGCTTCCCGATCTGCCGGAAAACTATTATTCTATCCGGATTGTCCCGGCTGATTCTATTATGTATCAATCGAAGATGATAGATAGTCTTCAGGTTATCAGACAGAGGGCTACCAATATCGGTGTAGTTGTTCTCCCGCGGAAATAGAATTTAATGGGATCCTGCCGGGAATATTCCCGCAAATAACAGTCATATCGAGATTTAAGTATGGTATGAGGCATCGAGTATTCCGCTTGATGCCATTTGTCTTTATATTAGAGATAGAGGAAGGAAAAGATGAAGCATCTTAAGTGCATAGTGTTTGATATGGATGGCACATTGACCCAGACAAATCAACTGATATATGATTCATTTAACTACATTGCGCAGAAGTATGCCGGAAGAACATATACGATTCCTGAAATTCATGCGATGTTTGGGCCTCCGGAAGAGGAAGCTTTACTTGCGATTGTTCGGCC
>CAZYAM010000052.1:0-18776 GCA_964645575.1 uncultured Ignavibacteriaceae bacterium | reverse complement strand
ATAATGTATGGAAATAAAAAGCGTATGAAATCAAGATATATACTATGGCTTTTACTACTTACCGTTGGTTTTTGTAGCAAAATTTATTCTCAGAAACCTATCGTCAGTCCGCGTGATTCAGTAAAAGCGATTTTTAATGGAAAAACAATCGTGATTAATTACGGAAAACCGTCTGTTCTTGGAAGAAAAATATTCGGTTCTTTCATACCATATTACAAAATATGGCGCACAGGTGCAGGAGCAGCGACTACGTTGATAACGGAAGCCGACCTGGAAGTTGACGGAGCCGTCGTTGCACATGGTGCATATTCCCTCTACACTCTTCCATCTGAAGAACGCTGTAAGCTTATTATTAATAAACAAACGGGACAATGGGGAATAGAATATAATCCCCAGCTTGATCTTGCACGTGTTGATATGAATGTCAATAAATTGAAGTCACTTGTTGAAGACCTTACATTTAAGATAGAAAAGAACAGCGATTACAGCGGTATATTAAAAATCGAATGGGAAAATACTTCTCTATCGGTTCCTTTTCATGTCAGCAGCGGCCCCCTGGTGCCAAGTCCGCGCGATTCGATAGAACTCACATTGAACGGAAAACGCATATCGGTAAATTACGGCAGCCCGTCAATACGCGGCAGGAAAATTATGGGAAGCGTTGTTCCGTACGGCAAAATATGGCGGACTGGAGCCAATGCAGCAACAGGATTCACAACTCAGGCAGATCTGATTATAGGAAAGGTGAAAATTCCTCGCGGATCTTATACGCTCTATTCTCTCCCGTCTTCCAGACAATGGAAACTTATTATCAATAAACAAACGGATCAATGGGGGACTGTGTATAATAAAAAGCTTGATATTGCACGAATTCCGTTGAAGAAAAAGATGCTTAAGGACAAAGTAGAAAAATTTACTATAACATTAGAACGCACGAGTGATAATTCAGGTGTAATGAAATTATCATGGGAAAAAACTCAATTGTCTATTAACTTTCGGATCCAGTAAGTGATTTTTCTATACTCTTAACCGATATCGGCATCGAATTTCTGATTACTTTAACGGATTATAATGTGCAGCATATCTACAGCTTATTCCTTTGTCTTTCCGCTTCATATAGAAATACAGCATTGGCATTTGCCACATTGAGTGAATCGACTCCAAGCTGCATTGGAATCGCCGCTGCAATATCGCATACCGATAATACTTTTTGAGAAATTCCTTCGCCTTCACTTCCAAATACGATACAGCAATGACCGGTGAAATCTACGCGCTGGATAGTATGTTGTTCCGAATGTGGATGAGTGGCAACGATTTTAAATCCGCTGCTGTTTCGAAGCAACTGGAGATTCACGGCAAGATTTTCACAATGCACAACCGGTATTTTAAATACCGTTCCCAGTGAATTTCTTACAGCCCGCCGCAAATATGGGCTGCTTGAAGTCTCGCCGACAAGAATGGCCTGCACGCCGAATGCGGCGCAATTGCGAACGAGCACACCGATATTCTCGGAATTTGTCAATCCGTCAATCGCTACAAATAAATGTGGAGATTGGGATTCTGAAAGGACAGAGTCAAGACTTGCCTGAATTGGAATTTTACCCAATGCCATGATACCCTGATGCAGATTAAATCCGACTATTGTCTCCAGCAAACTCTTTTCGGCAATGAACACTTTTATATTTTCAGTACGGGCTGTGAGAATTTCATCATATTGTTTTAACCTCTCAGGTGTAATAAGTACGGAAAGAACATACAGCTGACTTTCTAAAAGCCGCCTTACAACTTTTTCTCCTTCTGCAATAAAAATACATTTCCTGAAATGTTCAGCAGACTGGCGCAGAGTGCGGTATGGAACTAATTCCGGGTCTTCAAGAGACGTTATGTGTATCAATGTAACCAATTAATTTAAAACAGTCGTTTTTTGCAAAATAGGTTTTTTTCTTTTAATAATACAAAGAAGTCCCCGCCAAACCAATTTTGCTCGGATCAGGCAGACTTAGCAGATAAACATATTAGCGTTGACATTCCGTCAAAAAGGACGTATAATTTTACTATATAATACAATTACAAACAATCTATTTGTATTGCACAAAGGAATATCTATGACAATAAAAGAAAAAATGCACGGTACGGTTGCAGTTTTAAGCTTGAAAGGTAATCTAATGGGAGAGCCGGACACTGAAAATCTGCGTGACAAAATTTACAGTTTACTACAGGAAGGATTTACCAAGATTGTTGTAGATATGAAAGGCGTACGATGGATCAGCAGTACCGGTTTAGGTACATTGATCGCTGCGTTAACATCCGTTCGAAATAAGTCTGGCGATTTACGCCTGGCAAATATCACAGAGAAGGTAGAAAGTCTGTTTGCTATCACGCAATTAGTAAAAGTATTTAAAACCTACGAAACCGTAGACCGGGCCATTGCAAGCTACAAATAGTATTCTTTCTGCAGATATGTCGAAAAAGATTTTAACACAAAGCAGTCTCGTAGGTATTTGCCATGATGCACCTTAATCCACTATCAATGCGGGTCATTCCTTTATTCATATTGAAATGCCCTGCAGAGTTTGTACATTTTCCGGATTGAAGTTACACTTCGTTACGGCTGTATCATGTATATAATCTTACCTATAATAATTGTCGTTCTCGTTGTTTCCTGGCTGCAGCTTCGCCGGCTTTCACGAATATGGGCACAAAGGCCCGTAAACGCTTATGAATCCATTATTGCCGGAATTGCCGCATGGCTGTTTCTTTTTTCCATACTGGCATGGTTATGCGGAATCATTTTGCTTTGCATTCAAGTCTTTTCTTCCTATGATATAACAGATATTATGGTACTGATTTTTGCAATTCTGCTTACCGGTTTCGTTTTAAATTTCTACAAGCAATCAAGATCTGAACTGCAATATGATGAAACAATGGACTTTTGGAAGGAGGCACTTCAGTTTCGCCGGTCCGAACAGCGGAGGCTCGATGTGCTTTCATTAATGCAAAAAGAGCGAGAACGTAAACAAAAGAAAAAAAATACCGCAAAAGATTCCATATTGCATGAACGAATACTCCTGCAGGCAAACCTGGATAGAGAAAAAGAGCAGGAAACACAGCTTGCTCTCCTCCGGAACGGCGCCAGCATCAATCTAAACGAGTTGTGGCATACGCACACACAGACACATTCTTCACATCCCTTATTTGAGAAAATTCAGGAAGCCAGAATTGATCCGAATAAAAAACGACTTTTTCTTCATGCCGATTTCTCTGAATTGAACGAAGAAAAACTTAAAGATGATACTGTAGTATTGCGGCTGAATCGGCAGGTATATGATTTTTTTCAGTTCGTGAATGCAGAACCATGGCTTAAACCCTATACACCGTACTATAAGTGTTACTTTTTGATATGCCGGGCATTGAAGAAAATGCCGGATAGCACTGAGATATTGTATCCATTTATGAAGGTAGAAGTATCGGTTTCTGAGCTGCGCAACCTCGAAGGTTCTTACTTTAATCCGCGAAAACTTTCCGAGATTGCAACTCTTACTTTTAACGGCGGCGCTCAAGTATAAGTAAATATACGATGACAGAATCCAGTCAAAATCAAAAACTGTTGCCTTTTACCTGGTACCACCGAGAGGAATTTCAAGTTCTGCTTATTCTCGTCGGGTTGATTATTTTCTTCGCGCGATCGTATTGGGTGCTGATGACTCTTGCATTATTTGTGATTGTTGTGCTGGCATTATTATATTTTATGCGAATTCTCGAACAGTATTTCACAAAAAGGAAACTCTTTCCTTCGGTTGTTCAAAGATATCAGGACTTAAAAACAGCGCTTCACGGCCACTCCGTTGAACGATCCCGCATAGCAATGGCTCTTCTCGCGGCATGGATACTGGGCGTATTATGCCTGCATCGAATACAATTGGCGCAGATAAGCCCGACCGATAGAACACCAACCGATATTTACTGGATTCTTTTTCTCGGCTGGTATTGCATTACATGTACAATCATCGCGCTTTACCTGATGTGGCTGTGGAATACATGGAGTCAAAAGGAATCAAAACATATACCTTTCTTCGATGGCCTTGTGGCAAGTTTCTTTTTTTATCATGGCCTCTCCCGGAAAAACAGAATAGTCACATTCATAGCGGCATTTATGCTTGGAGGAATACCGTCGTATATTGCGATTAGACTTACACCCGAAATGCCGCATGGATATGAAATCGCATGCGGATTGATAGTGCCTGTTATAGGATTGATATTAGGTGGTGCATATTATACAATGCGGCATTTACACAATTTTTCAAACCAAAAATAGTGCCTGGCATTAGTCAATAATTGCTTTTAAGATACTGATTAAGGTTTAATTCAGGTTACCTTTACCTATCACTTTATTTCAGCATGATATTCCTGCAGTGACTTCACTGAATATACCCCGTTACGCCTTTCCTTGATTCCTATTGTAGCAGCGAGTGCAGCGGCGGTAGTTGTAATGTATTGGACTTTATACTTTATTGCATTTTTTCTTATATAAGAATCATCATACTCGCTCATTTTTCCTGCCGGCGTATTTATGACAAGCTGGATTTCTCCGTTCTTAATGGCATCAACAATATTAGGCCTGCCTTCGTATATTTTCTTAATGAGCTGTGATTTGATTCCATAATCGTTTAGAAATTTACAAGTGCCTTGCGTGGCTAAGATTGTAAATCCCATTTCTTGAAATTGCCGTGCAGGTTCAAGAATTCCTTGCTTGTCTCTGTCGGCAATCGTTATCAGAACATTGCCTGAAATAGGCAGACATGATTGAGTTGCTTCTTGTGATTTATAATATGCCAGTCCGAATGTTCCGGCCATTCCAAGCACCTCGCCTGTAGACCGCATTTCCGGACCTAAAACGGGATCGACATCAGGAAACATGTTAAATGGAAAGACGGATTCTTTCACTCCAAAGTGATTGAATTTTTTATTTACTAATCCAAACTCCGATAATTTTTTACCAAGCATGATATGTGTTGCAATGGTAGCCATCGGAATATTGCATACTTTTGATACTAAAGGAACCGTGCGAGAAGCTCTTGGATTTGCTTCGAGAATATAAACCTGATCATTGCAAATTGCGTATTGAATATTCATCAGACCGACGACTTTCAATTCTATCGCAATCTTTCGTGTATAGTCACAAATCGTCTTCAGGTGCTTTTCAGGGATATTAACAGGAGGAATAACACATGCCGAGTCGCCCGAATGTACACCCGCATATTCAATATGTTCCATCACGGCAGGAACAAATGCATCTGTACCGTCTGAAATTGCATCAGCCTCTGCTTCTATGGCATTCTCTAAAAATTTATCAATGAGAATGGGTCTTTCCGGAGAAATATCGACCGCAGCCGCAGCATACTGCCGAAGCATGTCTTCATCTAGAACAATTTTCATGCCTCTGCCGCCAAGAACGTACGAAGGCCGCACCATGAGCGGATAACCAATTCTATCGGCTATAGCTAAAGCTTCTTTCATAGTGCTCGCCATGCCGGATTGCGGCTCAGGAATTTTCAATTTCTTCATGACTTGACGAAATCGATCTCTATCTTCTGCAAGATCAATAGCATCAACGCTTGTACCGAGTATCTTTACATTTGCTGCAGCTAAGTCGCCGGCAATATTCAGAGGTGTTTGCCCTCCAAACTGTACGATTACACCCTCCGGCTTTTCTTTCTGATAAATACTTAATACATCTTCAACTGTGAGCGGTTCGAAATACAGCTTATCGGATGTGTCGTAGTCTGTCGAGACAGTCTCCGGATTACAGTTGACCATAATTGACTCATACCCGGCATCACGAATCGCAAATGCAGCATGCACACAGCAATAGTCAAATTCAATTCCCTGACCGATACGATTAGGCCCGCCTCCGAGTACCATGATCTTCTTCTTGCTGCTGATTGATACTTTATCAGGCGCATTATAAGTTGAAAAATAATAAGCAGCATTTTCAACCCCGCTCACCTGAACCGGTTCCCATGTTTCATTTATCTTGAGCGAAATCCGTCTCGTTCGAATTTCTTTCTCCGGACATGACAATAGATTTGATAAATATTTATCGGCAAATCCGTCTTTCTTCGCCTTTATAAGCAATTCATCCGGTAATTTCTTTCCTTTATAAGCGAGCATTTTTTCTTCCAATTCAACCAGTTCTTTCATCTGCTCGATAAACCATAGTTTAATGCTTGTCCTTTTGGAAAGTTCTTGTATATCGACGCCCTTTCGCAGCGCCTCATACATAATAAACTGACGTTCACTGGAAGGATATTGAAGCATGCTCATTAGTTCTTCCAGAGATTTATTATTAAAATCCTTCGCGAAACCCAATCCGTAACGGCCGGTCTCAAGCGAACGAATGGATTTCTGAAATGCTTCCTTGTAATTTTTCCCTATACTCATGACTTCACCTACAGCTTTCATCTGAGTACCGAGTTTATCCTCAAGGCCATCGAATTTTTCAAATGCCCACTTGGCAAATTTTACGACTACATAATCGCCCGACGGCGTATATTTATCGAGCGTTCCATCGCGCCAATATGGTATTTCATCTAATGTTAACCCGCCGGCAAGCATTGATGATACCAATGCGATCGGAAACCCGGTCGCCTTTGATGCAAGCGCCGAAGAACGTGAGGTGCGCGGATTAATTTCTATAACTACAATACGGTCAGTTTTGGGATCATGTGCAAACTGTACATTCGTTCCGCCGATCACTTCAATAGCTTCTACAATGTCATACGAATATTTCTGGAGTTTCTTTTGCAGTTCCGGAGATATAGTCAGCATCGGTGCCGTGCAAAAAGAATCGCCGGTATGCACACCCATTGCGTCAACATTTTCAATGAAACATACGGTAATCATTTGGTTCTTGGCGTCACGCACGACTTCAAGTTCAAGTTCTTCCCATCCAAGCACCGATTCTTCAATTAAAATCTGATGTACGAGACTCGCAGACAATCCACGCGCAGCAATGGTACGCAATTCTTCTATATTATATACAAGGCCGCCGCCTGTTCCCCCCATAGTATAAGCCGGACGTATTACTACAGGGTATCCAAGTTCTTCCGCAACTTTTTCTGCATCTTCAACAGTGTTAACTGCCTTGCTTTTCGGCATATCAATGCCGAGTTTTGTCATCGTTTCCTTGAAAGCTGTCCTGTCTTCACCGCGCTCTATCGCATTGATATTTACGCCGATAACTTTAACTCCGTATTTTTCTAAAATACCTTTTTTTGCCAATTGCGAGGATAAATTCAGACCTGTCTGGCCTCCAAGGTTGGGAAGAAGTGCATCTGGTTTTTCTTTCTTAATGATTTCTGTCAGTGCATATTCATTCAGCGGCTCGATATATGTAACATCCGCCATACCGGGATCGGTCATGATGGTTGCAGGATTTGAATTAACCAGAACTATCTTATATCCCATAGAACGCAATGCTTTGCACGCCTGCGTCCCTGAATAGTCAAATTCACATGCCTGACCTATGATAATTGGTCCCGATCCTATGATTAAAACTTTTTTAATATCTTCGCGTTTTGACATCTGAATTCCTGAAAGTGATGAAATTAAATCTCCAAAAACAAAAAATTGCCGGATCAATGAAAAGTGAACTGTAACCAATTTAAGCTAAAAAGGTTAAAGATGAAATAGAACTTCGGCAAGTAATTGAACCGAGTAAATCGATTGCTGCAAACGAAATGATAACATTATAGTAGTTTTTTTATTACAACAGCAATAACTGAATCGAGTTTATAATAGTATGATATCATTAATGCACTAATAATGCGGCAAAACCTTCACGATACTCTGTATAAGTCTATGGCACAAAAATCCGCTGTTCACCAATTCCAAGTATTATCAGGCGTTCTTCGATATGTCTTTCAGAAACAAGTCGTTTCAATTGATCCTCTGCAAACGTCAGCGAAGAGTCCATTCCCTGGATAAACGTGCGATGATGGATAGGTATCATTATCCTGGCTTCGCTATCTTCAAGAATTTGCAACGCTTCATTTGGATCTGCATGTACTTGTATCATGAAATCATGCGGTTCAACCGGTGCGATTGGTATAAGCGCTATATCAATAGTAAACTTACTCCCAATATTCTTAAAAATCTCCGGATCATACGCGGTATCACCGGCAAAAAATACTGTTTTCCCCTGGTACTCTATTACATAACCTATACACGCATCATAATCCAGCCATGGTATATCAAATCCATATCGTCCATTAAAATGTTTGGCAGGAACAGCAGTAATACGCAGACCGTCGGCTTCAAACACCTCCCACGTGTTTATTTCCCGGTATTCTGAAAAACCGAATTCCGGTGTATATTCTGCACCGCCGGGCGGAAGAAGCATCGTTGCAGTTTTTAGCAGCAACGACAAACTGCCATAGCTTAGATGGTCGAAATGAATATGTGAAATAAGAATGTAATCTAATCGATCGATTGATGATGCCGGAATACCCGGTTCTATTCGACGCTTCGAAATCATACCTGCCGTGTTTGTAAATATCGGATCCGTTAAAAATACTTTATCGCCTATTTGAATCAAACATGTTGCATGACCTACCCAAAGAACAGAAAGTCCAACTTGTGAAAAAACAGGATGTTCAATCTTTCCCGTTACGGTATCGGGTGACACAGGCAGTTGTGCCAACGATTGTACAATAAAACGAGTCACGAAGGAATTGCATCCTGTGGTAATAAGTAAACTGTAAAGAGTTAAAAGAATAAAACAGACAAACCGCAGGATTTGTACTTTACTATTCATAATAAGATCTAGAAAAAACGAAATTCGACAATGTTCATCCAGATTTTATCAGATGGACTATATTTAATATTGTAATGAAGAAAACCAAAAAAAGTTGACAATCCTCCAACGAAATAGTTTGATGATATCCCGGCCATTGTATAACGGGCAATGCCGAAGTTTAAGCCTAAATATTCACCATACTCGATAAGCGGCAGATGTGCCAGGATTTGTCCGGAGAAACCCCAATAACTTGTGCCAACCTTACTCGTATACAGCTGTGTAGATAGTACCAACTCAATTGAACCGGTAAACCTTTCAGGTTGTGTTACTTTAAAGAAATGCCATTTGGGATTCAGTTTATTCATCCCAAATGAAAACAGCACCGGTGCAGCTTCCCATTCAAAAGCAAAATTTGTCTGCTGCTGGAAACATGTCCAGGAACCGCTTGGAATCACCTGTTGCATAAGCCATGAACCGGAAATTCCGTTTTGATGTTTTTGCTCTTGAGATACAGCCGGCTGCAGGAAATTAAAGAAAAGAATAACGGAAAATAATAACGGACGATAATATGAGGTGATCCGTACTAAGATCATTTTATTTATAAACCGAGCAGCCTGTAGATAACCAGTATAACAAAAGGGATCGCAGATACAATAATTCTCAATATTTATTTTAAAAGTCTATTCTTAAACGCATATTTGATCATATCGGCGTTGGACTTTACATGAAGTTTAAACATAATCCTCTTACGGTAGGAGTTTACTGTATTCACCGTAATATTAAACTCTCCGGCGATCTCTTTTGAACTTTTTCCATCTGTCAATCTTTGCAAGATTTCAAACTCACGATCGGATAACTTATCATGTTTCGGCCGGCCGATCGATTCATCGACGAGATCGGGAATTTCCTGCTGTACTTCAGGACTGAAATATCTCAGACCTCTCGAAACTGAACGGATAGCTTTTAGAAATTCTTCCGCAGGTTCGGACTTTGTCATATATCCGGTTGCACCGGCCTGCAATACCCGGCGGGCATATTGCGAAACAGGAACCATACTTAGAACAAGGATAGGAAGTCTCGGTTGAGAGCTCCTGATCGATGTTAATAATTCTAATCCGCTTTTCCCCGGGAGATTAACGTCAAGTATAATAAGATCAAACTTCCCGTTCTCAATTTGTTCCATTGCAGATTCATAGCTACCGGCGCGAAATATTTTTGAAATAGAAAAATTGTCCATTAAAATCCGGATAATTCCTTCACGCGTGAATTCATGATCATCGACCACAAGTACTCTCATAACGAATCATCATTTTCTTGTGATTGATTTTTATTTTGTAAAGGCGCATCCAATATAACCTGGGTTCCTTTTCCCGGACTTCCGTTAATCACCGCATTTCCACTTATCATTCTGGCACGCTCTCTAATGCTTAAAAGGCCTAAAGACTCCGGATGTTCTAACAAAGCTTTATCAAAACCCCTTCCGTTATCAATAACTTCTACATGCAGCTTGTCACCAAGAAGCTGTAGATTCACTTCGACAGATGTAGCTTGTGCGTGGCGCGCAATATTCGTTAACGACTCCTGGACTATTCGATAGACTCCCGTTGTTACAGCTTCTTCGATAGAAGGAATTTCCGATAGTTTTTGAAATCGTGCATCTATACCGGTCCGTTTTTTAAATTCGTTTGTTTGCCATTCGAGAGCAACTGCTAAACCAAAGCTATCTAAGATTTTTGGGCGCAATTCTGCAGAAATGCGTTGTACTACCTTTGTTGTCGAGTCAATTAAATCACGCATCACATGGAAACGCTGGGCAACTTCACCCTGAACAGAAGTACGCTGCTCCAGCCATAGAAGATCATATTTTATACTCGTTAGAGTCCCGCCAAGTTCATCATGCAATTCACGTGCAATCCTTTTCTGTTCTTCTTCTCGTGCGGTTTGAAGTTTCTCTGAAAACAGCTGCATCTGACGGATTCGTTCGCGCTGTGCTGCTTCAACCTTACGGTGATTCCGAACCATCATAAGAACAAAAAAAGTGAACAGTCCAAGTACTAATATTGTGATGCTGAAAACTGCTGTAATTATTACGGTTGAGTCCGAGGACATAGATAACCTATTGTTAATAGAAAATTAAAAAGGATTTTAAGGCTCCAATTGATAGATGCAGCCAGAAAAATATCCTCTCTAGGGTAATGGACAAGAATTTCTTGTAATGCAATCAGAATTAAAGTGCCCGCAAAGTAAATAATAAATGAAAGAAGAATCCAGAAACTATAATTTCTGAATAATGATTGCACTCGATTACCAATAACAATAAATAATGTATATCCCGCAGCAAGTGCAAGCAGAACAGACGATGCACTTGCCGTGAGAGAATATAATCCATTAAGCGGTTCAAAAGTTAACTTTGCTATTAGCCAGAAAAGAATATAAATCACCAACAGTACCTGAAAAAACTTTTTTGTTTCTGGTGATTCTTGCCAAAAAATAATAATTGACATTATAAATATGCATTCGATCAGAAAATAAAAATGTGTGAGTCCCAGATTGATCGAATAATTTTTTATAATCCACATAATAATAATGTCTACTATAAGTACAAACGAAAGATAAAAAACAAGAATTCTCAATTCACGATTTGCTGATTTCCAATTGTAAATTCCAATCAAAAGCGGTACTATTGTACTAATGATTGAAACATACGCAAGCACAGGATAATGCATCATCTATGGAAATCTTTTCCTTCTTTGCCTTTTCAAGTAGACACAATTAAACAATTGTACAATACTCACTCCCTATTATTTCAGCTTCTGATTTCAACTGTGGTAGAATCGCATCTCGAGCAACTCCATCGCACAAATAAAATCACCCTATAATAATAGGAAATGAATAGTCTTACTGCAATATAAATTAATGCAGGCCATCACAATAAGGCGGACATACAGCTGACGGATAAGCTAAAACGCCTGTAACCATGTCCTTCCCGTATTTATCTACTCCAAGAATAATAAGACCAAGTTTTCCATTTGTTTGTTTTCCTGAATACATCCGTACTCCGACACATCCGGGTTGTGCAAGAATTTTCTCGACAAGTTCTTTTCCGAAGTATTGTGCAATAACTGCATCTGTTGCATTAATACGTACATAGTTTTTTATTAATTCTGCTGCATTCCGGAATGAAATGCTTGTGCGATTATAACCGGCATTATTTACCTGCTCTGCTTTTAAAGGTTGATTTGTGAATGGATAGATGAAGAGTGCAATCGCGAATATTGAAAGTATCGAGATGGTAACAACAATTTTCTTCGTAGACATTTGATACTCCTTGGAAAGTTAATAACTCAAATTGGTTATTTAAATAAAGAAGTAGAATTATGGATTATTTTAATCACCCGGGCGGGGGACGACATTTCCGTGCTTTGATAGATCTAGACATTTGGAACTCCTTCGATTAAACTCAAGAACCGACATTCACAGAAAATCTGTGATAGTCAAAGGATATGCATATGTCGATCAGCTTTTATAGGCTGACATTTTTCTAAGTAAGCAAATACTTTTAACGTATATTACCTTCAAAAGTTACTTCTTCATATATTATTTATCTGTCGTATTTTAACAAATAGGCTGTAACGATTTCGTTACAAGCCCTATCGTATTTTACTTGAAAAAACGCTGTAAAAGGGGCAAAAAAGGTGAATGGAAGGCCAATATGTAAAATCAACATATGGAACAACTTTCATATATCTATGACTGCGTATCAGATAACGGATTGTATTGATACGCATTTCTATCTTCTGATGCAAGTAACACAACATGCATATCTCCACCGAGAACTATGATAGATTAACAAAGAGAACATGCAGGTAATCAAAAAGGGAGAAGAAATAATTACCTGATTAATCAAAAACCTTATTTATTGACAGGAAACCTGATTTCTATACAATAAAAGACTCTTCTGAATTTGTTGACATTCGTTACCTTGCTTTGTATTTTTTCCTAAGTGAAGAAATTCCTTAAAAAAAATTAATCTATGTATGGATAAATATGACAGCACTAACGCACTCTCTTGTTCTTATTACAGGTGCCAGCAGCGGTATCGGACATTCCTGTGCATATAAATTTGCCGAAGCAGGCGCCAGACTCATTCTTATTGCCCGGCGAAAAGAACGGCTGGAAAAACTGGCAGCAGAATTGAAGAAGCGTTTTAAGACAGATTCATATATCGACGAACTCGATGTACGAAACCGGCAGGCAATATTAGAGTTTTCTCAGAAACTCCCCATAGAATGGCAGGATATTAACATACTTATTAATAACGCCGGCCTGAGCCGCGGGCTTCAAAAAATACACGAAGGAGAATTTGAAGACTGGGAAGAGATGATCGACACGAATGTAAAGGGATTACTATTTATAAGCCGCGCAATAATACCGGGAATGGTAGAACGAAAAGAAGGCACAATTATTAACATCGGCTCCATTGCCGGTCATGACGTTTATCCAGGCGGAAATGTCTATTGCGCAACGAAACATGCCGTTGATGCACTCACTAAAGGTATGCGTATGGACCTTGTCGGTACACCGATTCGCGTCTGTACAATTGATCCTGGTTTAGTTGAAACAGAATTCAGCGAGGTTCGTTTCCATGGCGACAAAGAACGCGCTAAAAAAACATATCAGAATATAACTCCGTTAACACCCGATGATATTGCCGATGCTGTACTTTACGCCGCAACAAGACCGGCACATGTACAAATCGCAGAGTTGATCATAATGCCAACCGCACAAGCATCGGCAACGCTTGTGCATCGTACTCTGACCTAACAGCTGAACACATCAAATATTTGAATTTTCACTCTCGATTCCTAAAAGTTATCTATTCATGATGCTGTAATCCCCATACAACTGAAATTCTCCGTTATTATTCCCCTTTTCAGTATAAAAACCTTGTAACGAAAAATTGACAACGTACTTGTTAAAATACAACTCACGGATTCCTTGCCTTTATATAAATATCTCTTATATATATTATAGCTGGTAAGTTCGTTCTTTTAAATTATGAGATGGGATTCAATATTACCGTGTGTTGGTAAATAGAATGTAGGTTTGAATATAGCAAACGTCCTCGATCCCGCGCGCCAACACAGGTAATGAGACTCAGGGAGGGATAGTCTCACCAAGGATTTGGGTTCCCATCGAGGGCGTTCAATAGATAGTGTACTAAAACGATTCTGAAGGTGCAAGCTTTTTTCGGATGTTTCTATAATCTGTGATTTTTCGCACATAATAGAGGCAAAAAAGCGAGGTAAAAATAGTATTTATCAATTTTTATAAGCGTTCCTTTTCATACAGTTAGAGGAAGTATCTGATAAGAATATTATAGCTATTCAAACCAATAGCATTGATATGGAAGATCAATATTAAAGATAATTAAATTGATCAAGAAAGGAGAACCCAGTATGTCCGTTGATAAAATTCTCCACGAAGCTTCTGCAGTCTTAAGTGCTGCATTAAGATATTCCTCAAAATTTTCCGAGATCGATAAAATTGATCAACATATATACCGCATGCGCATCCTTATTACACGTGTTGCCGCACATAGTTATACAACACTGGAGAACAACACAAACGTCGCAGCGGAATTGAGAGAACTTCAGGATATAAAGGATTTTGTACTTAAAACAGCGGAAAAACGTTTTTGCAATACAAGCACGCTGCTTGATGAATTCCGTAATACGCATAAGCAAATACTGTCTTCATAAGAAAACCGCGGCCTGACGTTTACTGACATATAAATGCATCACTTTTTATGTGTTGCTCCCGTTATTTGTAAGTTCGTGACACTTTAGTATATCAGTTTTTATCTATTCGCGCCCTTTCACACAAACAGAATTCCGAAGATTTAATGCTCAACGGGCGTTCAATAACTGTATACACAAGCAATATATTTACTGTTAACAATATAAAAGCATTATTACTTGCAGCCGTACCAATGTAACCGTCAATCCAATAATTGATTCATTCTATTTCGTAATCCGATTATTACGCGCCGGTTAAAAATATATCTTTTATTCTTTTCTTTAAGTAAATAACTAAGAAATTGCAAAGAAAAGATTTTTCTAATTAGCTTCATTATATATACTGCAAATATAGGCTCACGGGAAAATAAAAAGCATGTCTGATCTCAAACTTATTTTCCCCCGTACATATAAAAGGACTATTGATCATGGCTCTTTCTAATGATATCCGAAAAACTGTATTCAAATCAATTTTCTTAACTATCCGACGGACAAATCTGCCAACCATGAACAAATTCATACCTATGACCGTAACCGAACTTGGATTGAAAGAAATGTCACCTCCCGATTGGAAAACATTTTGGGCTGAAAATCTTACCTTCCAAATTCAACGAGATTGCAGGAATAACTTAAAGATTCTCATCAATGATTTCAATTACCGCTGGTTCGACGATGGTTCAAAAACTATGAAGGAATTATGCGAATATATCAACGAGAACCAACTACCTGCGGAGTAAAAAGAGGCTGGATTTATGAATTGATTGCAGACAGAGCTCATTGTTATAGTAACATCAATAACAACATATTCGCTGCAACTTGTTTAAATATTTTTTGAATAGATCAGAAGATTCGATCGTTTCTCCCATCCAATACGGCTGTAGAACTGTATAGCGTCTTCATTATCACTGTATAGAAACAGATGGCATTTCGCAATACGTTTGCGGCCTAATTTTTCAAGACAATGCTCCATAAGTGCCTTGCCTATTCCTTGCTTTTTGAATTCATGGTCTACTGCTAGGTGGTATATATACCCACGGCGTCCGTCGTGACCGCAAAGGACTGTTCCAATAATACGCTTATCAATCTCGTATACAAAACTTAAGCCTGGATTTCTTTCGAGAAACTGGCTGATATTTCTTTTTGAGTCCGCATCACTTATTCCAATCCCGGGAGTATTTTTCCAAAGTGCGATCATCTGTTCATAATCACCGACAATCATTTCACGAACGCAGGTCTTGTCCATATTACTTTTCCGTGTATTAATAACTTTCTTCTGTGATTTCCACTTTCCCGCGAAATACATAATGAATAAAAATCGAATATGCTATTACAATCGGGACACCGATAAGTGCAATCACAAGCATTGTTTGCAGTGTCAATATACTCGATGAAGCATTATAAATCGTCAGACTGTAATCGATATCAATTGATGACGGAACAAATCGCGGGTGCAGACTCAAAGCTGCCTGACCGAGCATCATTGCTATTACTATCGAAGAAACAAAAAAAGCACGATTGAATTTTTCGGCTTTCAAGAGAACCGGCAAATATATGACAGCACTCACAAGAATAACCATAAAAAAATAAAAAAAAGGGTTACGCGTTGATTTCTCAAACAAGAACGGCGATGCAAGCCAGGTCCAAATCGTCATAACAACATAGAATGATACAAAATACATCCAGAGATAAGATGCCCATTTTTGACAGCGGCTGTGCAGTTCACCGTCCGATTTAGTTGCAAGATAGATTGAACCATGCATTGTAAAAAGAAAAAGACTTAATACACCAATGCAAATAGAATAGGGATTTAGTAAGCCGGAAAATGTACCGAGAAAATTACCGCCTGCATCTATAGGAACACCGCGGAGTATATTTCCAAATACAATACCTAAAAGAACCGCAGATACAAGGCTTCCAAAGCCGAATGCAAAATCCCATGTCCTCCGCCATACCGGTGATTCTACTTTACTGCGGAATTCAAACGATACAGCTCGAAAGATAAGTGCTGCAAGAAGCAGCATCAAAGCAAGATAGAACCCGCTGAAAACCGTTGCATATACAATTGGAAACGCCGCAAACAATGCGCCGCCGCTGGTGATCAGCCAGACTTCATTTCCATCCCAAACCGGGCCAATAGCATTTAAATGTATGCGCCTTTCTTTCTCGTTTCGTCCGAAAAGCGACAAAACACCCACACCAAAATCAAAGCCGTCAAGAATTGCATAGCCGATGATCAGTAGGGTAATAAGCCAAAACCAAATTGAATTCAAATCCATAGCGCCTGACTTTTATTTCTTTGCTGATTGCGGTCCATGTTTTACTTCCCGTACCAAAATATAGATATATAAAATACCAAGCAATAAATAGATAAGACCAAAAAGAATGATTGAGAACATGATTTCTTCTGCAGTCACAGACGCGGAATATGCTTCAGATGTCCTTAACAATCCGTAGACAATCCATGGCTGGCGGCCAACTTCGGCAGTTATCCATCCAAGCTGACAGGCGGCAAGCGGTAACGGTATAGACCAAAGCATAATTTTAAGCAGCCATTTGTTCTCCCAAAGTTTGCTGCGGCACATTTGGATAAATGACATCGCCATTACAAGAATAAAAAAAATGCCGAGCGCTACCATAGTATGAAACGACACGAATGTAAAAACGAATGGAGGGAGGTTCCCCGGAGTAAACTCGTTAAAGCCCTTCACAGGTACATTGGCATCGCCATGCACCAGCCAGCTCAGTAATCCTGGAATTTCTATTTTCATTTCCAACTTGCGAGTATCGCTGTTTGGAATTCCAAACAGTATCAGGGGCGCATTTGACTGTGTTTGTGCAAGCCCTTCTATAGACGCAAATTTTTCCGGCTGAGTCCGCGCGACCTGCTTTACATGCGTATCACCAAGCGGTGTTAATTCAAGCAAAGATGCAATCAGTCCAAAGATGACGGCAATTTTCATAGCCCGTTTTGCTAATTCAACTTCTTTCTTTTTCAGAATAAGATATGCCGAAATTCCGGCTACAAAGAACGCTCCTGTAATCAACGCCGCATCCATGGTATGAAGATAACGAATCACGGTCGATGGATTAAAGACAGCATCATAGAAACTTGTGAGTTCTGCCCTGTTATTTCTAAGAATATAACCTGCAGGAGTCTGCTGCCACGAATTGGCTGCAATAATCCAAAATGCCGATATCGTTGCGCCGACAGCAACCATTAAGATAGAAAACCAATGAACGGCCTTTGAGACTTTATTTCTGCCGAATAAATAAAGTCCGAGGAAGCCTGACTCAAGGAAAAATGCAAAAATTCCTTCAGCAGCTAACGGTGCACCGAAAATATCACCGACAAATTTTGAGTATACCGACCAGTTTGTTCCGAATTGAAATTCCATCACAATACCGGTCGCAACACCGACCGCAAATGTCAATGCGAGAAGTTTTGCGAAAAACTTACCCATACGAACATATATTTCATCGCCCTTTCTCCAGCCAAGACCCTCCATAATGACCAGCAGCCAGGCTAATCCGATGGAGATAGGAGGAAAAAGAAAATGAAATCCTATGGTCAGAGCAAACTGTAAGCGTGCAAGAAAAAGAGCATCCATAAAACGATTTTATTTATTCATCTAATACGCTTTGAAAGCAATGAAAAACGTTTGATTGACGTTTTTCGGCTTTATTAATACTACAAATCAGACGTCTAATTATATCTGAAAAAATTTTGAACCTTTGGCCCCGCAAATCGGGCATACTTCCGGTGGTTTGCCGAATTCGATATATCCGCATGCAGGACAGAGGTAAAATTCCGTGACCGAAAGGTCCTGGCCTTTTTGAACTGCTTCCAGCGCAAGATTATAGAGCTTTGCATGAACAGCTTCCGCCTCAACCGCATATTTAAACATCCGCTTAGCTTTGTGGTTTTCCTCTTCTGCCTGTTTGAGCATCGGCGGATACATTTCGGTAAACTCGTACGTTTCACCGTCAATCGCTGCTTTTAAGTTATCTACCGTTGATCCAATACCGTCAAGCGCTTGGAAATGTCCGTTTGCATGAAAACGCTCTGCCTGTGCCGTTGTGCGGAACAAGCGGGCAATGTTCTTTAATCCTTCCCGCTCTGCTTTTTCCGCAAACGATATATATTTTTGATATGCCTGACTCTCGCCGGCAAATGCTACTTT